>NZ_DBNGVP010000060.1:0-113244 GCF_057119385.1 Archangium sp.
CCAGGCCGGAGCCTGCCAGCTCCCTCTCCAGTACTCCCTCCAGCTGCTGTCCACTCTCCATCATGGCCCAACAGCCTACTTCTCCCGTCCTATCCCCTGCCCTATTTTTTGGGTAAGTATGAGCCCAAAGGGAGAGGGGACATCCACGGGTCTCCTCCTCAGTCGCGCGAGAAGTCACCCTGTGCCTCGACCGAGGGCTTGCCGTCGAGATCCCAGTATTTCCACTCCCCGGCCTTCTCGCCATGGGCGTAGTGGCCCTGAGCGGCCAGCACGCCATTCGCGTGCCACTCCGAGTAGAGGCCCTGCGCACGTTGCGCGAGCAGGGTCCCCTCGGCCCACTTCTTCCCGTCGGAGCGCCACGCGGTCCACTTCACCTCTTGCGAGCCGGCGGTGTGGACCTCCTCGCGGTTCTTCTGTCCCTCTTCGTAGTAGAGGGTCCACACGCCCTGCTTGAGGCCACCGCGGTACTCGCCCTCGAGCTGCTTCACCCCGGTGTCGAAGTAGCTCACCCAACGGCCTTCCATCTTGCCGTCGACGTAGGGCCCCTCGGTCTTGAGCTTCCCGTTGGGGTGCCACTCCACCCAGCGGCCGTGCTTCCTGCCATCGGGCTTCGCGCACCACTGCAAGGTGCCCTCCGGTGGCGCGCGGCCATGCAGCTGCGCGCCATCGGGACAGGGATGGGAGGCCTTGCTGCATCCGAGGACCGTGCCCACGACGACGGCCAGCGCGGCGAGACGCATGCGAGAGGAGACTAGTAGCAGGTGCCGACTCCGCTGCAGCTGCAGTTGTTGCTGGCGAACGAGTAGTCGTCGGAGGCGGCGGTGAAGCTGCCGAGGCCGTAGTCGTGCTTGGCGCAGTCCTGGGTGTACGCGGTGGTGCCCACGCAGGCGGGGGTGCTGGTGATGCCGCAGCCCTGGCCGCAGCGGCCCTTGCAACCATTGCCCGAGCCGCCATTGCAGCCGCAGCCCCTGCCGGCCTGGCGGGTGTAGCCGCCGATGTTCTGATTGCCGCAGGTGCAGGAGATATGGGTCCAACCGCGCGCCGACACGAACTGGTACGGGGAGAGCAGCTCACCCGTGGGGACGATCTGCATGAAGCTCGTCTGGCGCATCGCCGCCTCCTCGGAGCGGGTGCGCTGCCCCTCCTCGGGGATGGCCTTGGAGATGCCCTCGAGCAGCGGGGTGATCAACTGGGCCTGCGCCGCATCGAGCGCGTTGCCCTCGGGCATGAACTTGCCCACGCCCTGGGAGTAGTCGAGGTGGAAGCCGATGACGGGATTGCCGAAGTCGTAGGTCACCTCGACGACGTTGGCGGAGGTCTCGACCACCAGCATGCGAACGGACGCACCGCCCGAGCTGTAGGAGGCCTCGAGCGTGGTCGCATCACGCTGGAGCAGCGCGAAGCCTTGCGCCTCCTCCACCACTTGCGACGGCCCGTTCGAACAGCCGATCGCCATCACCATCGTCATGACGGCCAGGAAGAGCTTCTTCATCTCGGTCTCGATTCCGCGCGTGGGCGCACAGGAAGGGGGACCGGGATGGTAGGGAGAGCCCTCGTGCATGTCCATGAGAAATCAGGAATCCCCATAAAACCCGCGTGACGTTCCGGCCTCAGCGAGCGCACGTGAAGCGCTGCGTCAGGAAGGCAATCCGCACGCGAAGAACCGTGGTACATGGCCGCCCCCCCATGGAATCGTCCTCGACGTCACGACGGCTGATGGCCGTGAGCCTTGGCCTCCTGCTCCTCTCCTGTAGTGTGGTCCGCAACCCGGCCCTCCCCGGTCCCACGGGCGCGAAGGACCTCTCCCGCTACGTGCTCGTCATCGACGAGACGCCGGACGGGCAGGTGCGGCACGAGTGGAGACCCATCAGCGGCTTCGACCTGTCGAAGTACTCCCCCTATCGAGCGGATGACGGCTTCACGGGGGGGCACATCGTTCACGCGGCCTGGACGCGCGACTGTGACGAGGAGTTCGATCAATGCGTGAAGATGTGCAAGGACTCGCGCAGGGGCACGAACTGGAAGCACGCGACCAAGCGCTCCAAGGAAACGATGTGCCGCGACAAGTGCTATCCCGCCTACCGGGACTGCTGTGATCTTCGAGAGCGGGCCACGGCCGGAGCCGTAGAATTCACGGCAATCGCCGGTGCCGTTGAATGGTTGAAGCAGAATCGTGAGAAACTCCTGCTCGGGGCTACTGTCGTCATCGCTGGGGTGGCGTTCGTCGTGGTTGCCACCGGAGGCAGCTTCATCCTCGCGCCGGCCCTGCTCCTGGCGGCACACGCTCCCCCCTCCGCTTCCCAGCTCGCGGTCTCGCAACCATGACGGTCCTCACCATTCTCCGGCACCCGCAGGAGGTCATCGGCAAGCGGTGGAGGGAGGATCAGCCGCCCGAGCAGACTCGCGTTCTCAGCCTCGCGCGAGACGCCCTTTGCTTCATTGCCGCCACCGGCCAGTACTACCCCTTCGAGGATTTCCAGAAGGGCCTTCACTCCGCCCCTGTCGTTCAGACTCGAGATGATGACTTCCCGGAGCTGAAGGAGCGCCTGAGCAGAACGGAGGCGTTCTTCACGCAGCTCCTGGATGACCCCGACTCCGCTGGAGAGGAAAAGCTGATCCAGGTCATCCTCGATACGCTCCGGTTCATCTCAGCGACCGGCCAGTACGAGGCCTTCAGCCAGTACCTGGAGCATCTCGAGGCGGAGGGCCCTCCTCATGTCGTGGCCGCCTTCGACACGATGCAGGAGGCGCAAGCCTGGCTCGACCACCACCCCGCTCCACCGCGTTTCGCCAGTATCCTGATCGGCAACGACTACCACGCCGTGATGTACGATCGCGAAACGAACTTCCGCCGGCTGCCGCGAGCCCGCAGCATCAGCTACTACCTCGTTGACCTGGAGGAAAAGGGCGCCCCCGTCGCCACGGCCTCTTTCGCCAACCACGAGGAAGCCGAGGCCTGGCTGAAGGCACAACCCACGCCCGCCAGAAGGGCGTGGGTGAAGATCGGCTCCGAGCTCTACCTGGCCGCGTACCACCCCCACTTCAACCACCGCGCCCTGTACCCCCTCTCGCTGGCGGACGGCTACAGGGACGGAGAGTAGGTCCACCCGCTCAAGGAGCGGCGGTGTTCGTCGGAGAGGTGAAGAACACGCGGTTGGCGGGGTTGAACTCGATGGACACGGGCACCCGCGGCGACACGCGGCCCACCGCGTCCATCTTGGCCAGCTCGGTGTTGTTCTCGCTCACGTAGTCCTTCATGTGCGCCTCGATGCCGTTGCCGGGCTTCCGCAGCGAGATGGGGAAGTCCGTGGGAATGTCCTGCTGGCCCATGCGCGCCCAGTCCGACAGGAGCACCGACTGCAGGCTGGCGCGCGGCACCGGGTCGCCCGCCGCGGCGATGCGGTGCACCTCGCCCTCGCGCTGCCCGGCGGAGATGAGCGGCGAGCCGAACGCCACCGTGTTGATGACGTTGTAGCGCGCCTTGATGGTGGGATCCGCCGCGAGCTGCTGGGCGATCATCCCGCCCTGGCTGTGGCCGGCGAGCACCAGGTCCGCGCCCGCGGGCACCGTGTTCAGGATGGCCTGGCGCGCGTTGCGCAGGCCGGGGTTGTCCTGCTGGAAGCCGGACTTGAGGTTGGTGATCCACCCGGTGCTCTGGTTCTCCACCGCCTCGGTGCCGGAGATGCCCACCAGGTGCACCTGCCGCGAGGTGTTGCCCTGGCGCAGCGTCGCCGGGGTGATGGACACCGGCCCGTGCTCGCCACCGTTGTAGCCCGCGAAGACGAACTGGGCGAGCTCCGCCGCGCCGTTGATCTTCCCCGTCTGGTTCGGCGAGAGCTCGCCGCGCTGTCCATAGAAGTTGTTGCCCAGCTGCGAGGGCGCCGGACGGCTCGCCACGGGCAGGGTGGGCGCCGGGCGGTTCGCCTTCGCGACGACCGCCGAGGCGGTCTGGAAGCCGTCCTTGGACGCCGGGGCCTTCGCCGTGTCCACCGTGTTCTCCGCGCGCACGGTGTTCTTCGCGGGAGCGGTGGTGGCCGGGGTCTCGGTCTTCGGGGCGGCGACGGGCTTACGGCCGGAGTTGTTGACGTTCATGGACATGACGGAGGGTCTCCCGCATCAACTGGCGATGCGCTGGATGGATATCGATGCAGCCATTGTCTGACTTCGCTCGTGGAAGTTTCCGATTGGATTTGAGAGGGATTTTCCGGAGCGTGCGCCAGCGCATCGTCATTTCTCCGTCAGCGCATCGTCATTGCCTCGAAGGCATGGGCGGAGGTGGCTCCCGGGCCACCCCGGCCCCCGGCGTGCGCCTCGCAGCACCCACGCGAGCACGGCGAGGCCGAGCCCCCACGCGCCGCTCCCCGCGTCCACGCCACAGCCACAGCCCACCTGCAGCACGAGGTCGCCCACGTTGAAGCCGAGCGGCGCCGACTGCGCGCTCCGCAAGCCGTACTGCTCGGCCCAGGCGGACGCCTCATGCGGGCCCTCGGCGAGGTCCGTGGTGGGCACGACGGCGAAGGTACCGGCGTCGTCCGCCACCACGGGCGCTCCCAGCGGCTCGCCATCGAGGAACACCTGCACGGTGGCACCGGGGGCCGTCCTCCCCTCGAGCCGGGGCCTCGAGATGACCCCGGTGTCCCCGGCTCCGGGAGACACCCAGCCCGGCACGGAAGGCGCGGCGAAGGCCTGGGAGATGACGTCCACGCGGCCCACGTGGAGCGGATCCTCCGCGAGCACGGGCTCGGCGCCGCGGGTGCCCGCGGGCGAGTCACCCGCGGCCCCCGCGTTCACCGTGGCGGCACAGTCCGAGGGCACGCCGCCCTGGGCCTGGATGAACAGCAGCCCGCCTCCGCCTCCACCACCCGGGGAGGTGTCACTCGAGGCGCCCGCCCCGCCGTTGGCCGAGAGCACGGTGCAGCCGAGCGTCTGCGCGACGCGCACGTGCACCGTGCCGCCCGCGCCTCCACCGCCACCCCCTCCGTGCAGACCACTGGCCAAGGGCGCGTCCTCGCCACGGGCGGTGATGATGCCGCGAGGACGGGGGCCCTGGATTTCACGGGCGCGCACGAAGACGATGCCGCCCCCCGCGCCTCCCGCCGTGCCCTCGATGCCCGCGCCCCCGCCGCCCCCGAGCAGCAGGCGCTCCTGGGTCCGCGTGTAGCGCAGCGCCGAGCCGCCCTGGCCACCCACGTCGCGCTCCTCCGCCTCCTGCGAGGAGCGGCCGCCCTTCCCGCCCGGGCCCACGTGGCCTCCGCCACCACCGCCCGCGTCGTGGCAGTTGCCGCCACCGCCGCCATTGGCGATTCGTCCATACCCGCTCTTGGGGACCGCGTCGGCCAGGCCGGCGAGCCCCTCGCCCTTGCGCGCACCGCCTCCGGCCGCCGCCGTCCCGTCCTCCGCCGCGCAGTCGTAGAGCTCCAGGGCCAGCCCCGTCTCGGCCGCGCCGCCCCGGAAGCCCAGTCCGTCCACGTCCAGCGAGCCCAGGTTGAAGACGGTGCCGGTGGCCAGGAACGCCAGCACGCCACCGCTGCGCCCGTCCCACGCCCGCGCCCGCAGCGAGGCCGCGTTCGCGATGCGCACGTCCGTGTACTCGGGCACGCGCACCACCTGGGAGACGGAGGCGAAGCGATTCACCAGCGGCGCGCTCAGGCGCAGCACTCCCGTCCCCACCTCCGCCACGCGCGCCAGCTCCCAGCGGCCCGCGCCCGAGTCCCGCGCCTCGAGCTCGTCCACCGCCCCCCGCAACTGCGAGAAGGGCAGCGCGTCCGCCATCTGCAGCACCAGCACCAGCTCGCCCGCGGCGAACGCCGAGGCATCCGCCACGCTCAGCTCGGTGGCCCCCGCGGCGGCCGCGGCGAGCAGCGGCGTGGTGGCGTTGATGACCGTCCCCGCGGACCTCACCTGCAGGCTGCCATGCTGCCCATTGCCCAGACCCATGGTGTCCGGCTCGGCACGGACCACCAGCGGCCACAGCCCCAGCACCACGGCCAGCAGCCCGAGCACGAACCCCGGCCCGAAGCCGGCAACGAAACGACGCGAGAAAGACAGCGACACGGCCCACCTCCAGTGTCTGCCTCTCGTCATAGGAGAAAACAAGGGAGAACGGCAACTCCCGAAGGACGGGGACACACCGGCAGTGCGTCCCTCCCGTTCAGAATCGGCCCTGGGCGAGCGGGAAGAGGGTCACCATGCGGCCGGGCCGCGACACATCCGGGGCGAACGCGGGAAGCGGCGCGCCCACGGAGACGCGAGCGCCGTCCACGTTGAGCAGCGCGCCCCCGGGAGCGCGGGAGGCGAAGGAGGAGCGCTCCTTGGTGAGGTTGATGACGACGGTCTGCACCAGGGCCACGAGGAGCCAGCTCGTCATGTGGGTGGGCCAGAGGATGAGCTCGAGCCCGCCGTGGCGCGAGGGCAGGGCGTACTGGAAGGACCAGAAGGCGGCGTAGGTGGCGATGCCGGAGAGCCACGTCCAGATGAAGCTGTGGGAGTAGGCGAGGTCGGTGCTGGCGATGAGCCAGATGGGCAGGGTGCTGAGCAGCGGGAGGACGGCGCCGTTGAAGACGATCATCGCGTGCGTGCCGGCGCCGAGGACGAAGTCGGCGCCCTCGCCACCGGTGAAGGCGGAGGAGAGGACGGTGGCGCCGAAGAGGGTGACGACCTCCACGGCCCACAGGCCGGAGCCCACGATGAGCTGCGAGCCGAAGCCGGTGACGAACTCGCCGAAGGCGCGCAGGAAGGAGAAGGACGAGCGGCGCACGGGCCTGCCGGGCTGGTGCTCGTGCGAGAGGAGCCCGTAGTCATGGGACACGGCGACGGAGGGCGAGAGCAGGCTCAACGCGCGAGGCGGCTCCACATCGAGCCGGGGCGCATCCGCCGGAGAGAACTGGAGAACGGAGAGGACGAGCAGGGTCGCGAGCATGGGGAGGAGTATGCCCGCTGGGAACGCCGCCAGCTCATGGTCAGGCATTGCCCACCATGATGCTTCACATCCCCAACGTCCTCACCGCCGAGCAGGTGGCCCGCTGCCGCGAGGTCTTCGCCCAGGCGTCCTGGGAGGATGGCCGCGGCACCGCCGGCCACCAGTCCGCCCAGGCCAAGAAGAACCTCCAGCTGCCGGAGAACGGCCCCGAGGCCCGCGAGCTCGGGGACCTCGTGCTGCGCGGCCTCGAGCGCAGTCCACTGTTCGTCTCGGCCGTGCTGCCCCAGCGCGTCTTCCCGCCGCTCTTCAACCGCTACGACGCGGGGATGACCTTCGGCTCGCACGTGGACAACGCCATCCGCCCCATCACCGGCACGCCGATGCGCCTGCGCACCGTGGAGGACACCTATGGCAGCCACTCGGTGAAGCTGCCCGCGGGGGACCTCATCATCTACCCCGCCTCCAGCCTGCACCACGTCACCCCCATCACCCGGGGCGTCCGGCTCGCGTCCTTCTTCTGGATTCAGAGCATGGTCCGCGACGTCTCGCAGCGCTCGCTGCTCTTCGACCTCGACATGGCCATCATGCAGCTCAACAAGGAGGTGCCCAACAGTCCCTCCCTCGTCATGTTGACGGGCGTCTACCACAACCTCCTCCGCCAATGGGCCGAGCCCTGACGACACCCTCCGTGCCCTTCCCCACACCGCGAGCGGTCCCCACATTGACCTCCCAAAGCACGTGGGATATCTCTGCCCCGGGTGAAACTGAGAATTATTCTCAATTTCCATATCGGAATGCAGGACATGGCCCCCGCCCGGCAGGACGCGAGGCCCGCGGTGGGCCTGTTCCGCATGGGCGAGGCCAGCTCGACGGGTGAGCGGGAGCGCTGGGCCTGGGCGCTGGTGTCCGCCGGGCTCGTGCACGCCGTGGCGCTGGTCATCGGACTGTCCCTGCCCCACAGCACCCCGAAGGCCGCCCCGCTCCCCGAGGAGCCGGAGGTGGTGTTCTTCTCCTTCCCGCCTCCGCCCGCCGCGGCCTCCGGTGCCACGGCCGCCCCGGCGCCCGAGCGGGTGCAGCACCAGGCGCGGACGCGCGCCCCGCGAATCATCCCGACGCTCGCGATGAAGACGCCCGTGCCCGAGCCCGTGGAGGCGCCGGTCGAGACGGCGAACCCCGAGACGGTGCCGGAGACTCCGCCGGAGCTCGAGGAGGCGCCCGCGAGTGAGGCGACGGGCAACCCGGGCGTGCAGGGCGTGGTCGCGGGAATCGTGGGCGGCGTGCTGGATGGACGGGAGGGCGGGCTGCTCGGCGCCACGGGCGGCTCGGCGCTCGAGCTGAAGCAGGTGGCGCGCGCTCCGGAAGTGCTCGCGCAGGTCCAGCCGCGCTACCCCCGGCGGGCCAAGGCCGATGGCATCCAGGGGCTCGTGCTGGTGCGCATCATCATCGGCACGGATGGGCGCGTGGAGCCCGAACACACGCGTGTCATCCGCTCGGTCCCCGAGCTCGACGCGGCGGCCATCTCCGCCGTCAGCCAGTGGCGCTTCTCTCCGGCACTCGGCCACCAGGGCCGGCCGGTGCGCGTCATCGTCGAGATTCCCGTCCAGTTCTCCCTGAAGTGAAGCGCGCAGAGGGGCTCCGCACGCAGAGGCACCCGATGAGCATCACCCTTCGCAAGATCATCTTCTGGCCCCATCTGGTGTCCGGCGTCATCACCGGAATCGTCATCGGCATCATGTCGCTCACCGGCGCGGCGATCGCCTTCGAGTCGGAGCTCGTCGACCAGGCCGACAGCGCCAACCGGAAGGTGCAGGTGCCCGCTCCGGACGCGCCGCGCCTGTCCGTGGACCAGCTGCTGGCCCGCGTGAAGGAGGCCCGGCCGAAGGCACGGCCCTCGGGCGTGACGGTGTACCCCGAGGCGGACTCGGCCGTGCGGGTGCTCACCGGCCGCTCCGAGGGCGTGTATGTGAATCCATACACGGGCGAGGTGCGCGAGCAGGGCGCGAAGGGCTGGCGCTCGAGCTGACGTGGGAGACGCGCAACCAGAGCCGCAACAACCTGAACGCGGTGGGGCTGTCCACCGGACCCAACATCACCGCCGACCTGTTCGAGCCCAATCCCACGCCGGACCTGTCGGCGGTCAACCCCGTCTTCGCCAGCGCCAACCAGAGCCGGCAGTGGACGGTGGGCGCCTACGCGGCGGATCAGCTCAGCCTTGGCCGCTACGTGGACGTGCTCGGCTCCGTGCGCTTCGACCTCTTCGACACGAAGTACGTGGCGGAGGACGCCGCGCGCACGCGCACCGTGCTGAGGCGCCAGGACCACCTCTTCAACTGGCGCGTGGGTCTGCTCGCCCACCCCCTGGAGAAGACGAGCGTCTACGCGACGTACGGCACGTCCGCCAACCCGTCGGCCGAGGTGGGCACCCTCACCACGGGGACGGCGAACCTGGAGCCGGAGCGCAACGCCACCATCGAGCTCGGCGCCAAGGCGGACCTGTTCGAGGAGCGGCTGGGGCTGAACGCGGCGGTGTTCCGCGTGGACAAGACGAACGCGCGCGTGCCGAACACCGACCCCTCGGGACCCCCGACGATTCTCGATGGCGCCCAGCGCGTGCAGGGCTTCAGCGTGGGCGTGACGGGCAGCATCACGAGCACCTGGAGGGTGATCGCCAGCTACACCCAGTTGGACTCGGAGATCCTCGAGCACAGCAACGCGTACCTGGTGGGCCAGCCGCCGCCGAGCACGCCGCCGCGCAGCTTCTCGCTGTGGACGACCGTCACCCCGCTGCGGAGCCTCACGATTGGCGCCGGCGCCGTGTACCAGGACGTGACGACGGCGAACAACCCGGCCTCGGAGAGCGTGGCCTTCCTCAAGGTGCCCGACTTCTGGCGCTTCGATGCCTTCGCCAGCTACCAGTTGTTCAACCGGGTGGACCTCCAGCTCAACCTGAACAACATCAGCGACGCGCTGTTCTACGAGCAGTACTACGCCGGGCATGCGGTGCCCGGTGAGGGCCGCTCGGCCAACCTGACGGCCCGGGTGCGCTTCCAGGCCGCACGAGCGGGCGCCGGAGTCACCGCCTGCGCCCGCTCGCCGTGTCGAACCGGTGCAGCCGCTGCGCGTCGTAGCGCAGCCACACCGGCGAGCCCGTGGGGGCCGAGAAGTCCTCCTTGGCCCTGGCGATGAGGCGCTCGCCGGCCACGTCCACCGTCACCCAGCTCTCCGAGCCCATCGGCTCCACCAGGTACACCGTGCCGCTCAGCGCGCCCTGGGGCGCCGCGCCCGTGCCGATTTCGAGGTGCTCGGGCCGCAGGCCCAGCGTCACGCCGTCCTCGCGCATCCCCAGCGTCTCCGGCTTCACCAGGTTGATGCGCGGCGAGCCGAAGAACGCCGCCACGAACAGGTTCGCCGGGGCGTCGTAGAGCTCGCGCGGCGGCGCCACCTGCTGCACCTCGCCCTGGCTCATCACCACCACCCGGTCCGAGAGCGTCATCGCCTCGGCCTGGTCATGCGTGACGTAGATGAAGGTCGCCTTGAGGCGCTCGTGCAGCTTCTTGATTTCCCCGCGCATCTGCGTGCGCAGCGCGGCGTCCAGGTTGGACAGGGGCTCGTCGAAGAGGAACACCTTGGGACGCCGCACCAGCGCACGCCCCAGCGCCACGCGCTGCCGCTGACCGCCACTGAGCTCCTTCGGCCGCCGCGTCAGCAGCTTCTCCAGCCCGAGCAGCGCCGCGGTCTCGTTCACACGCTGGTCGATGGTGGCCTTGTCGGCGCCCGAGACCTTCAGCGGGAAGGCCATGTTTCCACGCACGTCCATGTGCGGGTACAGGGCGTAGCTCTGGAAGACCATGGCGATGTCCCGATCGCGCGGAGACAGCTCATTGACCGCCACGCCGTCGATGCGCAGCACCCCGGCGGAGATCTCCTCCAGCCCGGCGATGAGGTTGAGCGTCGTCGACTTGCCGCACCCGGACGGGCCCACCAGTGAGACGAACTCGCCATCGGCGATTTGCAGCGTCACGTCCTTCGCCGCCACCACTCCGCCCCGGTACTCCTTGCGAACACCTTCCAGTGAGACCGTTGCCACGCCACGTGCCTCCTCGCTGAAGTCCACCCGGCAGACTACCGGCACGGCGGCACGTCGGTGCTTCTATTCTCGCGGAGGTGTCCGGTACGAGACCGGCGTCTCCGGGTCCCTGGTAGTCTGCCGGGACGCCACTCCGCCGCCGAGCCCCATGCGAAAACCTCTGGTGCAGTTCGTGCTCTCCCTCTCATCGGCCGCCGTCCTCGGCCTCTCCTGCGTCACCGCGCGCCCCTGCTTCGCTCAGTCTTGTGGACCCGCCTGCGCTGTTCCCGTCGCCCCGAGCACTGGCGAGATTCTCGTGCCAGCGGCGACCCGGGCTGGACAGGTCTTGGAGAAGGTCATCCAGGCCGCCGAGGTCATTCAGGGCTTCCTCAGCGTCTCCAAGTTCCTCGACGAAGCACAGAAGAAACAAGCGGAGGACATCATCGTCGAGTGCGTCAAGCAGGCACACTTCAAGGTCGAAGAGGATCTCTTTGGAAAGGGGAAGACGCTCCCCGCATCGGACTGCAAGAAGCCCCCCACTGTCGAGAAGAAGCTCGCCCCTACCTGGGCCCAGCACCTGGGCAAGCTCAAGCACACAGTGGCCTTTGAATGTATTCAACGGCGCTTTTTCGAGGAGTTTCCCAACAACTTCGCCATCGAGCCGAGATATCGAAGGGAAGAGTTCACGAACGACCTCATGCTCACCGACAGGTGGGGGGGCTCGAAGAGGCCTGACGTCGTTCTCCACTTCACCCGGAATGCCACTCGGATCCACTGCATCTACGAGCTCAAATTCCCCTGTGGGAATGAGCAGGGCAATCCCTGGAACGACAAGCGCGTGCAGATCCAGATGGAGGAATACAGAGCCCTCGGCGGCGAATGCGAACCTGTCATCATCACCCCGCAGCTCGAGATCAACTGACAGTAGACCCCATGCCCCCCAGCCAACCACGCATCCGAATCCAGGGCACCGTTCGCAACGAGTCATACGGCTACGAGAAGGTCGGAGAGGAACTCGTCAAGAAGGTCCGAGAGCACGTCTACGACCGAGTCCTCGCGAGGGACGTGGTCCGCATCATCTTCTTCCTTCCCCACCATCACCACCACCTCACCACCGGGGTGACTCATGCTCTCGACAGCTACCTGCATGCCATCGAGGGATGTCCCGGCGCGCTCTCGAGGTACACCTGCTGCTGGTGGGAGTCCTTCGACCTGACGGAGCCATCGGACTGGGCTCGCATCCGAGAAACCCTGGAACCAAAAGAGCCCCGATTCTTCGAGGACTATGAGCCCCACGATGCTCGATTCGCCGAGAAGGACGGCGCCGATCCGTACTTCACCCTCTTCGGCGAGCAGGGAAATGGCTACTCCTTCAGTTACCACGCCCGGCTTCCCTGGCGAGAACCGCATCCCCACAGCGTGAGCGTTCTCTCCGCCACCCTCCCGACCGAGTACCTCGAGGAGCACGGCGCCCAGCACGTACAAGCGTTGGCGATGGCCATGGCGTCTCGCCTGCCCTTCGCTACCGGGCATGCCGGACTCGCCCTCGAACTCTGGCATCCCATCTACGCCCAGCTCGATCGCCTGCGCACCGAGCTCTTCCGCCACCCGGGCTTCGATGTCCGTGAGGCCTCCCACTTCGACGGCATGGGCACACTCGTGGATGGCATTCACTGGATGAACTTCCTCGGCCCGCCCCTCCTCTCCGAGCTGGGAGGCGCCGCGGGTCTGCGCGCCCGTCTCCACTCGCCCACCACCACCGTGCAGGAAATGGAGGATGAGCGCGCCGTCGTGACGTTGGGCGCGGAGCCCGAGGCGGGTGACACGGCGCAGGGCCAGATGCTTCCCGCCTACCGGGAGCTCGCCCGCCTGCTCGAACCCTACCTGGAGCCCTTCCCCTGGGGATTCCTGGCTCGCAAGACGCCCTCCGTGGAGGAGGAGCTCCGCCGCTGGTGGCGCCGCTTCCTCGATTGATCCGGTAACAGCGTTGCGGCTCCGCGTCTGCTAACCTCCGGGCACGGCGCTCCCCCCGCCGTTGCCCCATGCGCTGCCCGGTCTGCCACCGTCGTCTCATCCCCGGTGCCGCCTGTCCCCCGCACGCGGAGCGGCCTCCGCTTTCTCCCGAGGCCGAGCCCCTCCCCGTGCCACAGGTGCCCGGCTTCCAGCTCCAGGCCCTCATCGGCGTGGGTGGCTTCGCCCGTGTCTTCTCCGCCCGGCGCGAGGAGGATGGCCGTGAAGTCGCCCTGAAGGTGGCCCTCGGCCCCTTCTCCGCCCGCTTCGCCCGCGAGGCCGCCGCCCTGCGCCGCGTCGGCCCTCCCACCGTCCCCGAGCTCCTCCTCGAGCGCTCCACCCCGGGCTCCACCGAGGGCCGCTCCTTCCTCGTCCTCGAGCGTCTGCGCGGACAGACGCTCGCCGCCTGGATGGCCGCGCTCCCCGGCTCCGGCGCCGCCCCCCTCTCCCACGTGCGTGATCTGCTCGCCGGCCTGTGCGGCGCCCTCGAGCGCGTCCACGCCGCGGGGCTCGTCCACCGCGATCTCAAACCGGAGAACGTCTTCCTCCGCGAGGGCGGTGCCCTCAGCCTCCTCGACTTCGGCCTCGCGCGTTTCCTCGATGCCTCGGACCCCGGCGAGCCCGAGTCGTCCGTCAGCCTCACCCGCACCGGCCAGCGGCTCGGCACCGCCGTCTACATGGCCCCCGAGCAGTGTCTCGAGTCGCGCGACGTGGACGCGCGCACCGACCTCTACGCGCTCGGCGTCCTCCTCTTCGAGCTGCTCACCGGCTCGCCCCCCTTCACCGGCGGGCCCGACGAGGTGCTGCACGGCCACGTCACCCTCCGGCCTCCTCGCGCCTCCGAGCGCGGCCCCGTCCCGCCGGCCCTCGACGACGTCCTCCTGCGCTGCCTCGCCAAGGACAAGGCCGCGCGCTTCGACTCCGCCGCCGCGCTGCTCGCCGCCTTCGACGCCGCCTGCCGCGCCAGCCCCTCCGCGCCCGCCGCCGCCGAGGAAGCCCTCGCCCCCGCCCGTCCCCAGGGCGTGCGCCAGGTGGCCCTCCTCGGGGTGCGCGGCGAGCTGGACGTGGAGCACCTCGCCGCCACCGTGGCGCCCGAGGGCGGCCTGCTCGCGCGCGTCCACCCGGGCCTCTACCTCGCCGCCTTCCCCGAGCACCCCTCGGCCGAGGCGGGCCTGCGCGCCGCCGCCCGTGCCGCCCGGCTGCTCTCCGCCGAGCCCCATACCACCGCCGTCCTCCACCTCGCCGAGCTGCGCGTGCGCCCCGGCGCCACCCTCACGCGCATGGCCGGCCCCGCCCTCGAGCAGCCCGAGTCCTGGTGGCCCTCCCAGAGCCCCGGTGCGGACACAACCCTGCTCGCCACCCCCGAGGCCGCGGCCCGGCTCGGCGAGGGTGCGACACAGCCCGGCCCCTCGGGCGCCCTGCTGCTCTCCGGCGACTCCTCCATCACCCGCGGCCCCGCCTCCGCCGGGCCTCCGCCCCTGCTCGGCCGCGACGCGCTGCTCGACACGCTGGTGGCCAGCGCCACCCGCTCCTTCTCGGGCCACGGCCCCGGCCTCTCCGTCCTCACCGGCGAGCCCGGCCACGGCAAGACGCGCCTGCTCGACGCGCTCGCCACGCGCCTGGAGACGGAGGCCGGGGCCCGGGTGCTCCGCCTCGCCGCGCCCCACCCGGACGCCGCCGGGGCCGATGCCCTCCTGCATGCGCTGTGGGCCCTCTGCGCGCCGAACACGCCCCTGCCCTCGGCCCCCACGG
The DNA here is from genome assembly GCF_057119385.1 of Archangium sp. Taxonomy (NCBI): domain Bacteria; kingdom Pseudomonadati; phylum Myxococcota; class Myxococcia; order Myxococcales; family Archangiaceae; genus Archangium; species Archangium sp. Next base: position 14,748 of record NZ_DBNGVP010000060.1, read on the forward strand.
GCGCCCGGCGGCACGCGCTCGCCCGCGCCGTGGCCGAGGCCCTGCGCCGGCTCGCCGCCCGCCAGCCCCTGGCCCTCCTCCTGGACGACGCGCACCAGGCGGACCCCACCCCCCTGGATGCCCTCGAGGTGGCCACGCTCGCCGCGCCCGAGGTGCCCCTCTTCGTGTGCGCCGCCGGCCGGCCCGAGCTGCTCGGCCTGCGTCCGCTGCTCGGCGAGCGCGCCGGCCTCCCCGCCTGGCACGTGCTGCCGCCGCTCGCCCCCGAGGCCAGCCGCGCCCTGCTGCTGCACCTGCTGCGCCCCGCCGAGTTCATCCCCGAGCCGGTGCTCGCCCGCCTGGAGCAGCTGACGCAGGGCGTGCCCCTCTCCCTGGTGGAAGTCGCTGGCGCCCTGCGCACCTCGGGTGCCCTGCGCGCCACGCCCGGCGGCGAGTGGTACGTGGCCGCGGACGAGCTGCTGCACGTCTCGGTGACGCCCCTCTTCGAGCGGCTCGCCACCCGTGCCCTCTCCGTGCTGCCCGCGGCGCACCAGGGCCTCGCGCAGCTGTGCGCGGTGCTCGGCCAGGAGCTGACGGTGGCCCAGGTGGACGCGGCGCAGCGGCACCTCGACACGAAGGAGGACACGGCGCGCATGGCCGGCCTCGACGCGGGCGCGGGGCTCGCCCGGCTGGAGCGCGCGGGGCTGCTCGAGGCGGTGGGCCCGGAGCGTTACGCCTTCCGCCAGCCCCAGTTGCGCGAGGCCCTCGAGCGGGCCCTGCCAGCCCCGTGGCGCCGGGCGCTGCACGCGGCGGCCCTGCGAGGCCTCTCGGGCCAGGGAATCGCGGAGCAGCGCCGGAGGGCCCGCCATGCCGCGGCCTGTGGCGCGCACGAGGAGTCCTTCACCGCCTGGTTCTCCCTGGGCGAGGCCGCGCGGCAGGCCCACCGCCACGTGGAGGCCGAGCAGGACTACACCCATGCCCTGGCGCAGCTCCCGGAAGGAGACACGGCCCGGCGCGCGCGGGTGCTGGCGGGACGGGGCCGGGTGCGCTACCGCACGCACCGCCTCCGCGAGGCGCTGGCGGACCTGAGCGCGGCGCGGGCGCTGGCCGGCGCCCTGGGGAGCACCTCGCTGGAGGTGGACCTGCTGCTGGAGGAGGCCACCGTCCTGGACTGGCTGGAGGACGCGGAGGGCTCGGCGGCGCGCACGCGGGAGGCGCTGGAGAAGGCCGAGTCCCTGGATGATCCACGCCTGTCCGTGCGCTGCTCGCTGGCCCGGGCGCGGCAGGCGTGGCGGCAGGGGGACTGGGCGCGCGCGACGCGGCTGCTCACCGCCACGGTGGAGGCGACCACGCTCGCGCGGGACACGGAGACGCGCGTCATCGCCCTGATGATGCAGGGCACGGGGCTGGCGCTGGCCGGTGAGGGGGAGGCCTCGGCGCGGGCCTTCGACGAGGGGGTGGCGCTGTGCCGCAAGGAGGGCGACGCGCTGCACCTGGCCGCCACCCTCATCAACCGCACCTTCCTCTGGCGGCTGCGCGGAGACCTGGAGGGCAACGAGCGGGACTTGCGCGAGGCCATCGCCGTGGCGCGCGAGCTGGGCCACGCGCAGGTGGAGCGCTGGTCGGTGGGGCAGCTCGCCGAGTGTCTGCACTGGATGGGGCGCTCGCGGGAGGCGCTGGGGCTGGCGCGGCGGGCGCACGAGCTGGGGGTGCGCTTCTTCGGCGAGCACCCGGTGGCGGTGGACGCGGTGCTGCTGGCGCGCGTGGACGCGGCGCTCGAGGACATGAAGGAGGCGCGCGGGCAGCTGGACTGGCTCTCCGCCCACTGCCGGCCCGAGTCCACCCCGCCCAACACCCTGGCCCTGTGGCGGCTGGTGGAGCTCCGGGTGCGCGAGGCCGAGGCCGGCATCCGGGACGCCGGGGCCTGGAAGGTGCTCGCCGAGGAGGCCCAGCCCCACACCTCGGGCGACGAGCTGACGGAGGTGCTCCACCTGGCCACCCTCTCCGCGCTCCAGGCCGGCCGCCGCGACGAGGCCCGCGAGTGGCTCACCCGCGCCGAGAGCACCGCGGCCGCCTCTCCCCTCTGGCGCTCGCGCCTGGAGGGGCTGCGTGTTGCCTGGGAGTCCACTCCGGGGGCGCGTGATCCGTAGCCGCACGAGCAACAGGGGCTCCAACCTCCTCCCCGCCCCCGAGGAGGCGAACGCCCCCTCTCCCATGGCCCGCCCCATGCACTTGTGTCACACCATGAATTTCCAGCGACTCGCGAACAAGTCTGGCTCCCTGCACGTCCTGTTCCACGGCCTCACACTGGGGGTGATGCTGCTCGGGTCGACAGGCTGCCAGCCCGGGCTGCCGGAGGACGAGGGGGGGCTGGAGAGCGGCACGGTGGAGCGGGAGCTGCGGGTGGCCAACTCGCTCACCACGAAGGCGCTGGTGCTCAACGCCATCTCCACCAACCCCACGGCGAACGACTTGCTGGCCGGCGGGGGCCTGGCGCCGCTGTTCCACCCCGTCACGGGCAACGGCTACCTCCAGCTCCAGCTGAGGGACCTGGACGCGCAGAGCTTCATGTCCTACCTGGTGGGCTGCGCGCTGCCGGCGGGCCACACCATCGCCTGGGAGGATCCGCTCACGCTGACGCCGCGCACCTGGGAGGGCAAGGCGGGCCTGTGCCCCCAGTGGGAGTACGGAGCCCCGTCCGACACGTGCAAGAACCGGGTGTCGGCGTGTCTGCTGGCGCGCAACAACGCGCTGGGCCGCCGGGTGGAGCTGTCCATGCGCGGGGAGGATCCGCTGCAGCCGGCGCTCTTCCCGCTGGAGGCCCAGACGCGGCCGGTGGAGTACGACCCGGACCTCGGCAACGCGCGGGTGCCGAGCTACGAGGCCTGCACGGCGGCGCAGAGCGGGGTGGGCCGGGACTGCGGCTGGAAGGGGGACTTCATCGGCCGGTGCGTGCCGGGGCAGGCGGTGCGGCTGGGAGCGGGAGGCCGGGCGCCGGACCAGTGCGTCACGGGCCCCGCGCTGGGCGCGTGGAGCGGGGCACGCATGATGCTGCGCGTGTGCGAGGGCAACATCGGCTGCGACTCGGGGAGCGGGCGCCACCTCGGCCAGAGCCAGGGGACGTGCCTCACCACGGCCCCGGCGGTGACGTTCACCTGCCCGGCCTCGGGCTTCTTCAACGTGATGAGCGCGCCGTATGACAGCACGCTGACGGGCGGCGTGTCGGTGGCGGTGGAGACGGGCACGCTGGCGGCCACCAGCTACAAGCTCTCGGAGAAGGCGGTGTACCGGCTGCGCGAGGGGGCCTACTACGGCAACATCTTCGACTCCAAGGCGCTGGCGGCGAAGGTGTACGTCGAGGAGAGCGGCCGCATCGTGGGCAAGGAGCAGACCGTCCAGGGCTCGGTGTACCGGAAGATGTTCTCCTGCCAGGCGCCGGAGTGGAACAACGACGCGGCGTATGCCTCGTACCGCGTGTGCGCGCTGCCGGGCTCGGGGGCCAACTGCGCGTCCCGGGTGGTGGGGGACTGCTACAACTACAGCATGCCCTCGGCCTCGAAGTGCAGGAGGGAGGACGGCGCGGTGGTGGTGGGAGATGGGGACTTCGAGGACTGCTACGATTCGGAGGGCACGCTGTGGAAGGAGCCCATCACCGTGTACCTCTACGAGGCGTGCGGACTGACGCCGGGCATTCCTTCCGAGTATTGCCTCTGGCGCAGCACGAAGCAGTAGGAGCACCCGCCGCATGAAGGACGGTCAGGACGATTCCCGCGGTGCGCCTCGAGCCAGCGAGGCCCGGGCCTGGTCGCTGTACGGCGAGGAGCTGTCGCCGGGGGCCCAGGTGGGGGGCTACATCGTGGAGGGCACGCGGTACCGGGGCAGCGTCTCGACGCTCTACCGGGCGAAGGAGGCGCGCAGCGGCGCCCCCGCGGCACTCAAGGTGATGCACCCGCAGTTCGCCGCCGCGCGCAGTGCGCTGCGCCGCTTCCAGCAGGAGGCGGAGACGCTGAAGCGGCTGAGGCACCGGCACATCGTCGACGTGCTGGAGCACGGGACGCTGGCGGACGGGCGGCCCTTCATCGCGATGGAGTGGCTGGAGGGGAGGGACCTGGCGGCGGAGCTTTCGGCGCGAGGGCCCTACTCGGCGCGGGAGGCGTTGGAGCTGCTGGAGCAGGTGGGCTCGGCGTTGAAGGCGGCGCACGGGGCGGGGGTGGTGCACCGGGATTTGAAGGCGCAGAACGTGGTGGTGCTGGCGGGGGAAGGGGGCCCGCGGGTGAAGCTGGTGGACTTCGGGGTGGCGAAGCTGCTGGCGCCGGAGGAGCACCCGGGCGCGGTGATGACGAGCACGGGGATGGTGCTGGGCACGCCGCTGAGCATGGCGCCGGAGCAGATTCGAGGGGAGACGCCGGACGCGCGGACGGACCTGTATGGGCTGGGGGTGCTGCTGTACCAGCTCGTGACGGGACAGCCGCCGTTCCAGGGGACGACGCAGGTGGAGCTGGAGGAGCAGCACCTGCACGCGCCGGTGCCGAGGGTGAGCGAGCGGGCGCCGGTGCCGGCGGCGCTGGACGCGGTGGTGGGGCGGTGCCTGGAGAAGAAGCGGGAGGACCGCTACGCGGACGTGGACGCGGTGCTGGTGGAGCTGCGGCGCGCGGTGCGGGGGGAGGGCCAGGGCCGGTCGACGCAGGTGAGGGCGCTGGGGTTGTACGTGGAGGCGAGGATGGGGGTGATGGTGGACGACGCCACGATGGACGCGGTGGACGCGTTGATGGAGCACGCGCGCGAGCGGGCGGACGCGGTGGGGCTGAAGGTGATGGTGGAGGGGAGCAGCTTCCTGTTGGGGGTGGCGGCGCTGCCGGACGAGGCGGACGCCGAACGGGAGGCACGGAGACGGGTGCTGGAGCTGGCGCTGGCGCTGGCGGAGGAGCCCGACCGGGGAGAGGGAACGGCACGGGTGCGGCTGACGCCCACGCTGCACCTGGACACGGCGACGCTGCGCCCGGACGCGAGCGGCAGGCCAGCGCTGGGGGGAGGCCGGCTGCTGAGGTTGTCGGCGTGGACGGGGGGACATCCGGGGAGGGGCGTGGTGGTGACGGAGGCGGCACTCGCGGGGTTGCGGGACACCTTCCAGGTGAAGGTGCTCCCGGGCCGCGAGGGCCTGTGCCACGTCACCCGGCACGCGGCGTGAGACGGTGTTGAACGGAAGCGGGCTACCGGCTGGGCTACGGGAACGTCACGCCGTCGAGGAGATGCCCCGTCCCCCCGCCGCCTCCTCTGACTCCACTGCTCTGACAAGGTGTCGAGCACGAGCAGGCGACAATGCGCCAGAAGGAATGCCAGGGAAACAGGGCCCTCGCTGTTCGGCTATGCTCCCGATGAAGCGCCCATGAGAATGATGGCGGCGCTGGAGGCGCGCGCATGACGGCTCCGTCGAAGAAGGGCACGGCTCCGAAGTCCCCGGTACGGCCCGGAAGAGCCCCGCCCCTGCCCATTTCCGGCGAGTCCTTCAAACTCGTCCCCCAGGGCGCGGCGCTGGCCGTCGTCAAGGTCCCGCCCGGGGAGCGCCAGGACACCTCCGATCATGTCCTCACCCGCGCTCGGCTCGAGCAGTTACTGTGGCGCAACTCCATCCCAGTGGTGCCGGGCTCGGCCCTGTCGGGCTATCTTTCCACCCTGCATTCACTGCCCGCTTTCGAGCGGCATGCGCCGGGAGCATTCTCCCTGGACCCGGGTACGACTCGGCTCTCCCGGAGCGACTGGCGCGGCAACCTCGGCGAACTCTCGGCCCGGCACGGGGGGATGATTGCCCAGCAGGACCTCAATGCCGTGCGCCCCAATCACCCCATCTTCGATCTGCGCGACCACCGGGGCGGCCTGAATTCCGTGAAGACGAGCATACGCCCGGCGGATGGCCGGGGAGATCCATTCGAGACGTACCTGCGGGGGCTGCGCGACATCGTGGGCCTGCGCCCGACGACCTGGGAGCGGGCGCGAACGGCCCTGTACCCCCAGCGTCCGGCGGACGAGGGCCGCGCCTTGATGCTGCGCAACGGGTACCTTTCGGTGAATGAGGAGCATGTGGAGCCGTTCCGGGCCGCGCTGCGCGACCCCGGCAACTACCGCAAGCGCTCATACCGCGAAGTGGCGGACAAGCTGCTGGAGGCGGAACCGGTGCGGATTGGCGGGACGGTGTACCGCGCCTATCAGAACCTGGAGAACACCCGCCGGGGCTCGGGGTCTCCGGACGACGTGCGCCGGCAGGCGGAGGCCGCGCTCTCCTCCGTGAGGGAGAAGATCGCCGTCTACATCACCAGCAACAACATCACCTCCCAGCACCTCATGCAGTTGGAGCGGTTCCGCCAGCAGGTGGCCGTCGCCAATCCCCACATGACACCCGCGGAGGTCAACCGCTGGGTCTTCCCGGAGCTCCTCCTCGTGGCGCGCCATGGGGGTGGGGTCCGCGGAAACGCCGTGGCGTCCGGTATCGCGGGCGGGCGGGGCTCGGTGGGTGGCGCAGTGGTTTCCGTGCTTTGTGAAGCCGTTCACGTCTACTATGAACCACCAGAGGATCCATTGCCGTCACTCACCAAGGCTGGCGCCGCGGGGGGAACATCAGGGCTGGTAGGTGGTGCTACCCAGAATCTCGTCACGGCCAACGCAGGCAGTGCGCTAGCGCGCAGACTCGTCAGCCAGGGCACGAGTGTCCGGCTGGCGACGGGTACGGGCCGGGCAGTGGGTGGATTCGCGGGAGGCGCGCTGGCAGCCCCCATCTTCACGATGACCTCGCTCGCGCTCGACGATGAAGAGCACAGCGGTACGGACTACGTCGCGACAGGAACGCGGGCTTTTGTCTCTGGCAGCCTCAGTTCCGCCATCGCGGCGGGGGTCGTGGGCGCCATCTGGGGAACAGAGGTTCCCCTGCTGGGAAATACGGTGGGATTCATCATTGGCTTCGGCGGGTATTATCTCGTGGACGCACTGACCGGCGAACAGGTGGAGCAGGGCATCCGCAATAACCTGGAGGCTCCGCCAGGAAGTGGCCGTTGAGGGGCGGGTGAAGCCAATGGAGAAAATCACCAAGAAAAAGCCCCTCCCTCTCTGGGTGATCGGATTGGGGGTGTGGGTCGTGGCCTTCGGGATTGTCTCCGCGCTCTGGATCGACCTGAGCATCCGCCAGAAGCTTCCAGGGCCCATCAGCTGGCCAAGTCTGGCCTTGATAGCGGCTTGCGCGGCGATCTTGGTGGTGATGATCGTACAGCGCATCCGGTCGGAGCCGACGCCCGAGCAACGGGCCGCGTTCTGGGCGCTCCTGGAGGCGGAGCCGGGGACGGTGGGCGCGGTCGTGGTGAAGAAGAAGGGCAAGCCAGAGGTCATCGCCACCGTGCGCAGCGTGGAGGAGTATTGGATGCTCGCGGGCCTGGGCAAGCTGCCGCATGAGCACACCCTCGTCATGGCGGCGCCAGAGGAAGACCCGAAGCCCAAGCCGTGAGGAAACATACCCCGCCGTGGTTGTTTGGATTGTATGCAGAACTATTTCGAGCTGGAAAACGACATGGGCATCCGGGACCGCTGGGAGCTCGGCGACCCGATGGATGGGAGTGGCCAGGAGATCTGGAACGGGCACTTCTCGAAAGGTCTTCCGCTCTCCATCCATCTGCCCGTTCGGATGGGCATGTACAAGCAAGGGCGTGCCCTGGATTTCTCGACCACCGCGCTCGGTGTCACCGTCATTCACGACAGGGTCAAGACACTCTTCGAGCAGCTTGGCATCCAGGACCAGATGCAGCTCTTCCCCGTCACGATCGACGGCCATCCGGAGCGTCACTACATCGTGAACCTGCTCCGAACGATCCGGTGTATCGACGATGCCCGATGTGAAGAGGTGGGTTATCGCACCGCGGAGGAAGGATACGAGGAAGGGATTGGCGAGTATTACAAGGTGGTCGGTCTGAGGATTGACCCGAGCCAGGTGGGGAATGCCGAGATCTTCCGTCCCTGGGGCTGGCCGGTCTCCATCATCGTTTCGGAGCGAATCAAGAAGGCCATGGAGATGGCTGGCGTGACGGGCACACGTTTCACGGAAGTCTGAGCGGGTGTTGCGCCAGAAGCGAGCGAGCAGGCCAGCGCTGCTCTCCTCTTCGAGCCTGGAGCCAGCCCCTCCCACTGACCTGTGAGCCCTCCCCGCCGTGCGCAGCCTACAAGGGTTGAGCTGGCGAGAGGAGTACGGCCATGACGGACCCGGACAACGAGTGGGACGACCTGGAGGCAGGATGGGACGCCACGGGGGCCCTGGTTGGACCGACCTCTGACGAGGTGAACGCGCGCAAGGCCCTCAAGGGTCCGAAGCCCGACGAAGCGAGCTCGCTCGCGGCCCTGCGGGCACGGGAGCAGGCGGGCGAGGCCCGAGGAACGGAGGACGCCCCCACCGCCGGAGGCAAGGCCACCGCGCGCCCCGAGGAGTGCGAGGGACGCGCGCTGGACGCCATCAACGACGGCGATGGCAACTACCTGGAGCCACCAGACTGAGCGGCCCGGGGGAAGCTCACTTGATGCCGTGCCGCCGCAGCAGGCGGTAGAGGTACACGCGGTCCATGTCCGCGCCGCTGGCCGCCTGGGACACCTTGCCCTGGTGCAGCTCCAGCAGCGCGCGCAGGTAGCGCCGCTCGAAGTCGTCCAGGGCCAGCCGCCTCGCCTCGGCGTAGGGCACCTTCGGATCCACCTCGAAGCGGCTGCCCGGCGGCACCATGTCCGACAGCGCCAGGGTGTCCTCGAACACGAGGCACCGCTCCAGGTAGTTGCGCAGCTCGCGCACGTTGCCCGGCCACGCGGCCTGCTCCAACCTCGCGATGAAGCCGGGCTCGCGCAGCGCCTTCGTCCGCTCCGGATCCGCCCCCAACGAGTCGAGAATCTGCTCCACGAGGAAGCGCAGATCCTCGGGCCGCTGGCGCACCGGCGGCAGCGGAATGCGCAGCACCGCCAGCCGGAAGAAGAGGTCCGAGCGGAACCGGCCCGCGTTCACCTCGGCGCGCAGGTCCCGGTTCGTGGCGGCGATGATGCGCACGTCCACCGGCACGTAGGCGTTGGTGCCCACGCGGCGGAACTCCCGCGCCTCCAGCACGCGCAGCAGCTTGGGCTGCAACTCCGCGGGCAGCTCGCCAATCTCGTCCAGGAAGACGGTACCTCCGTGCGCCTCCTCGAAGGCGCCGATGCGCCGCTGGGCCGCGCCGGTGAAGGCCCCCTTCTCGTGGCCGAACAGCTCGCTCTCCAGCAGGTCCGCGGGAATGGCGCCGCAGTCCACCGTGAGGAAGGGCTTGTCGCGGCGGGCGCTCTCCTGGTGGATGGCCTGCGCCGCCTGGCTCTTGCCCGTGCCCGTCTCGCCCTCGAGCAGCACCGTCACGTCGCGGGCCGCCGCGCGCTCCAGCAGCGCGAAGCACATGCGCATCGGCACCGAGGTGCCCACCAGCGAGCCGAAGCGCGTGCGCTCGGACACCGGCAGCCGGTTGCTGTCCGTGCTGTAGTCGAAGCGCACCACCACGCGGCCCAGGCGCAAGAGACTGCCGCCGCGCAGGTACCCCTCGGCCACCTGCACGCCATCGAGGATGACGCCGTTGGTGCTGTCCAGGTCCTTCACCCGCGCGCCCTTGGGGCCCACGCGAATCTCGCAGTGAAAGCGCGACACCGTGGGATCATCCAGGTTGAAGTCGTTGCTCGGGTGCGAGCCGATGGAGCACGCATCGGACACCGAGTCCCAGACGGTCCCCACTCCGGGCCCCTCCACCACGGTGAGCAGGAAGCGCCGGACGGCCGTCGCTTCCGGAGCCCCTGGCGCGTGCGCGTAGGGCCGCGTCACGCTCACATCCTCGGCTCCGGGAGGGTTCTCAGGACGATCAATGGAGGGCATGGACGAAGGTTAGCAGCCCATCGCGCCCCCGCACGCAACTCCTGGCGCACATCGACGACAATATGGGCGTACCTGGGCCGATGTAGGTCCATTTACGGGGAATCGACCCATGCTTGTCCGCTCGACCGCCGCCACCGTCCGCCCCCCGCCCTTCGTCCCGGCCGCCCCGGCCGAGGCCCGCCGAGGGGCGAGCCCGGCACCGCGCGCGCCCCAGGGGGGAGGCGACGTCTTCGAGACCCCGAGCCAGCCGCCGCGCGACGAGGGGTTGAAGGACAAGGCGCTCATCCAGGCGCTGCATGAGGCGGCGGCGAAGCACAAGGACCTCGGCTACAACCAGGCGCGCAAGGTCATCTTCACCGCGTTGGACAACCACGAGGGGAAGGTGAAGTGCGTGTACACGGGCCGCGAGCTGAAGACGAACAAGATTCCCAACAGCTCGGACATGAACGTGGAGCACACGTGGCCGCAGTCGAAGGGCGCGACGGGGGCGGCGAAGAGTGACTTGCACCACCTGTTCCCCACGGACAGCAAGGCGAACAGCCAGCGCAGCAGCCATCCGTTCGGCGAGGTGCGGAAGGTGAAGTGGAGCAGCCCGAGCGGGGCGAAGCTGGGCACGGACGCCGAGGGCCGCACGGTGTTCGAGCCGCCCCCCGAGCACAAGGGCAACGTGGCGCGGGCGCTGTTCTACTTCTCCACGGTGTACGGCAAGGCGATTCCGCCGGCCGAGGAGGCGGTGCTGAAGAAGTGGAACGTGCAGGACACGGTGGACGCCGCGGAGCTGACGCGCAACGGCGCCATCGAGAAGTACCAGGGCAACCGCAACCCCTTCGTGGACGACGCCTCGCTGGCCCAGCGCATCGCGGACTTCTGATTTCCCCTCGCCCTCCGGGAGAGGGAGTAACCTGCGCACGTGATGGCCACTGTCTCTCCATTGTGGGCACTGGTCCCCGGGGCCTCGGACGTGCCGCTCGCGAAGGTGGGCGGCGCACCGGAGCCCGTGGGCGCCGTGCACTGGCCGGCCTGCGCCACATGCGGCGAGCCCATGCGCTTCCTCTTCCAACTGCCGCACGTGCCCGGGCGTCTGGACCTGTCACCCTCCGCCGCGGTGTACGTCTTCCAGTGCGAGAACCCGGACACCGTCTGTGAGCGGTGGGACGCGCACGCGGGAGCCAACGCGGTGGTGGCGGTGGAGCCGGGCACGGCCTCGGTGGAGGGAGCGCGGCCCACGGGCGTGCCGTACGCGGAATGGAGCCTGGGCCTGGCCCCGGCCGAGGAGGACACCGAGGCGCTCTCGGTGGACGTCAACGAGGCCACGGACGAGCAGCTCGCCGCGCTGGACCGGGCCCTGGAGGAGGCGCCCGAGAGCAAGGTGGGCGGAGTGGCCGGCTGGGTGAACGGGGATGCCACGCCGGAGTGCTGTGGCGAGCCCATGCGCTTCCTGGCCCAGCTCGCGGCGATGCCCTTCGGGCTGGCCTTCGGGGACAACGGCCGGGGCTACCTCTTCCGGTGCCGGAGGGGCGGGTGCGGCACGCCCTTCCGCTTCACCTGGCAGGGCGCGTAGCCGGGCGGCTCGCCTGCATCCCCCCTATCGAAGCAGACGTCTTGTCCGTGGACGGAGACCCGGGAACGGGCGACGCTCGGGGGTGGAGACGACACCGGGATGACGACACCGATCGACGACCGCTTCTACATCGAGCTGCTCAAGCTGTTGCTGCACGTGGCCTGGAGTGACGACGAGCTCAAGCCGAGCGAGGCGCATGCGCTCATCGGCGCGGCGCAGCGGTGGAAGGTACCGCTGGCGGAGCTGCAGCGGCTGGAGCGATGCCTGGAGCTGGGCGAGCCCCTGCCGGCGCCGAACCTGGGCCTGCTGCGCCAGCATCCGGACGAGGTGCTCGCGACGGCGCGCACGCTCATCGGGAGCGACGCCGAGGTGCACATCTCCGAGGAGGAGATGCTCGGCCAGATTCGCGAGCTGCTGGGCCTGTGAGCCCGGCCTGACGCCTGGCGGACCCCGGTCCCCCTCCCTGGAGACCGGGGCCTTCATTCTTCTCTTCCCGTTCTCGGAGGGTCCCATCCCGGCCCCTCCGAGGGACCTCACGGCGTATACAGCTCGGCCGAGGTCTGATCGCGATTGCTGACACTCGCCGTCACGAGGACCCGGCCATCGGGAAGCAACGTGGCCGTGTGCTCGTAGGTATCCACGGCCTTGTTGCCGGCCGGGCACCAGCCGGAGCCACAGGCATTGGCGCTGTACACCTCCGCCGAGGTGTGGATGCCATCGTAGTCACTGTACCCTCCAACGACGAGCACCCGTCCATCCGGCAGCACGGTCGCGGTGTGATAGCGCCGGGCCTTGCCCATGGGCTCGGCGGCGGTCCAGCTTCCGGAAGCCGGGTCATACAGCTCGGTCGTGTTGCTGAGCGCATGGCTGCTCCCGCCACCGGTGACGAGCACTCTGCCATCGGGCAGGAGCGTCGCGGTGTGATGGCGCCGGGCCGTGGTCATTCCACCCACGGTCGTCCAGGTCCCGGTGGCCGGGTCGTACAGCTCGGCCGACGAGAGGAACACCCCGCGCGCATCACTGCCCCCCGCCACCAGCACCCTGCCACCGGGCAGGAGTGTCGCGGTGTGATGGGCGCGGGCGGTGGCCATCGCACCGGTGGGATGCCAGGTGTTGGAAACCGGGTCGTACAGCTCGGCCGAGGACTGCGTGAGTCCACCATCGTTGGTGCCACCCGTGACGAGTACCCGGCCGTCGGGCAGCAGGGTAGCCGTGTGGTGCCGCCGGGCCGAACTCATGGGAGCGGTGGACAACCACGTGCCGACGGCCGGGTCATACAGCTCGCAGAACGCACCGGACGCGCTGCCTTCACCGCCCGCGACGAGCACCCGGCCATCCGCCAGCAGGGTGGCGGTGTGCTCTCGGTGGGTGGCGATGGCGTTGCCCGTGGCAGTCCAGGCGCCCGTGGCCGGCTCGTACAGCTCGGTGGACCAGACGAAGCCACCCACCACGAGCACCTTGCCGGAAGGCAGCAGGGTGGTGGTGTGCAACAGATGCTCACTGGCCATACGACCGGTGGAGGACCACATCCCCGCCGCCGGGCAGATGCCCGGGCCCGCCACCACGTTCACCTCGCGCGTCGCGGAGGCCTCGTGGCCGGCCCCATCCGTCACCGCATAGGTGAGGGTGTAGCGGCCCTCGGTGGTGGTATCGACGACACCGGAGATCCTCACCTGGGAGGAGAGCTCTCCCGCGCAGACATCCGAGGCGGTGGCTCCCTGCTCGACATACGGACGTCCCGGATCACAGCCCAGGGTGACGACACCGGGCCCGTTGAGCACCAGCGTCGGCGCCTGGGTGTCGACGACGTCGACGGACGAGGTGCACCGCGCCTGAAGCCCGGACGTGTCCGTGGCGGTGTAGGCCACGGGCGTGGAGCCCAGTGGGAAGGAAGCCTCGGGCGGTTGGGAGACGTGCGCCAGGGAGCAGGTATCACTCGCCGTGGCGGCGGGCGGCCGCAAGCGGGCGCCTCCAGCCACACACTCGGCGGTCACGGGAGCCGGGCAGGACAGGGCGGGCGGCTGATGGTCCTCAACGGTGACGGGGATGTTGCAGCGCGCCGTGTTGCCCGCGCCGTCGGTGGCGACACAGCTCGCCGCGGAAGTACCCAACGGGAAGGTGGAGCCCGAGGGGGGCTCGCACCGGGTGGAAACTCCACCACAGTTGTCGGTGACAGAGGTGGAATAGGTGGCCACGGCACTGCCCTCACGGCACTCGAGCACCGGAGTCTCCGCCGGGCACGTGAGCGCCGGAGGCGTCACGTCCTCGACCGTGACGGTGGACTGGCAGGAAGAGGAGAGACCGAAGCCGTCCGTACAGGTCAGGGTCACCTTCTGCGAGCCGAGCGCATAGGGACAATCCGGCGTCTGCACGCAACTCAGCGTGTCGGTCTCGTCTGGGTCATACGAGCCATCATCCACGGAGGTGCACCCCCTGCAGGACGAGTCGGCCGCGATGGTGACATTGCGGCAACGGGCCACGGGCGGGCGGTTGACGCAGTTGCCGGCACAGCTCGGTCCATCGGCCGGGTCATCCCAGACGAAATCCGCGGAGCCAACGGCCGGCTCGGGCATTCCCTCGGAGTGGGCGAACACCTGGAGGGTGTTGTGGCAGCTCCGCAGCTCGATCGGGAAGGAATAGGCTGGATCGAGCCCACAGTTGGTGCAGACAATGACCTCGGGGCCGTCGTTGAGCTTGTACCAGATGCGGTCCACGACGGCGGGCCTGCTCTTCACCACGCCCGAGACGGGAATCCTCGGGCCGGCGGCACAACCCGAGGCGGAGGTGATGCTCACCGAGAGCGGCGGAACGATCTTCACCCGCTGCCCACATCCCAGCGTCACACTGACCGGAGCGAAGTTCGCCGTATTCACCGCCCCGCTGTCGCTCATCAGGTAGGCGCCCGGCTTGAGCGAGTAGGTCCCCTGAGGAAGCACCATCGACACGGAGCCCTCCGTCTGAGGCTCCGTGACCATCGGCGTGTATCCCCAGATGGCCGGGACACCGTAGAACTGGCCTGCGACCGCGTAGGCGCGCGAGATCCCCATCCAGTCCTTTCCACTGAAGGAGCCGGAGGCGACATCCGCCCAGGGATTGTAGAGGCGCCCCAGCGGAGTCGAATACTTGAGTTGTACTTCGTTGAAACAGTACTCATGGTCGATGCGCTTGCGCTGCTCCGCGCCAAGCAGCGCGGAACGGTTCGCCGGCTGGTAGATTGACAGGGAGCCATACCGGAAGCGCGCCTCGTCATACATCCCGGGCCGGGTCCTGAACGAGGCGTCTTGCGTCCAGAAGCGGAGGCTCAGGTTCTGCTGGGTCCACGTGTGCGGCAGATCATACGGATTGGGGAGCACCTGCTCGTAGGTGGAGTCCAGTTCCCCACGGCTCCGTTCGAACTTGCGGGGGAAGGACGTGTAGGAGTATCCGCCTGAAGCCGACGCGTTCAGGAAGGTTCCCCTGAGACCGAAGTTCTCCGGAGTATTCGGGATGCCATCTTTATTCGAGTCCTGATCCGCATCGAACCAGAGCGACTCGAGGGTGCTGTAGGAAGAGGGGTTCAGGGGAATGGAGGGATCCGCCAGCCGGACGGCGCCATGAAAGTAGGCGGGCCGCATGGAGAAGGCATGCCGCGTCTCGCCCTCAACCACCCGGGTCACGGGTGTGGTCTGGTCCGCGATGACCGTGACAGGACCCGCAGGCGTCGATGGAGAGAGGGACGGCGTGGCGAAGCGGGTAAACTCGCGGCCGCTACGCAGGTAACCCCAGCCCTGGAGCGACCATTCTCCCTCATCCAGGGTAGGATTCATGGTCCACCATGAGCCTGGAGCGCTCACGGGTGATGTCAGGCTCGTACTGCTGAGGTTTCGACGAGTGATGGAGGGCAGCGCCTGGTAGGTGGCCCTGAGATCACGCATGTAGACCAAGGTCTCTCCACTGATCTCCCAAGGGCCGGTGATATTGCCCTGCGGCCCCTGAACGAGCTTGTCCGAAATGGGTGTGCAGATACGGACGACCTCGTCACATGCCGCGGTCGCGGTCACGGGCCTCCCGAATGCATAGAGACGCCCGTCCTCGCCCAACACGCTGTAGTACAGGGTGGTGTTCAGGCTCGCGCCCCCCGTGATGTATGTCGCGAAGCGCTGCTGTCCCGGCACGCGGAATACGCTACCACTCTTGAGCGATGCGGTAGCGAAGGCGGGAGACGGCGTCGTACAGGCCGCATCCGTGCCAAACTCGAACTGCACCACACCAATGCAGGACTCGATGGTGAGCTCGGTGGGGTTGGGCGGTGTCTGGCGAGGCCGGACCACGACTCCAGAGGCGACGGGCAAGGTATAGCCGCCACGTCTGGCCGTGACGTTATAGGACACCCCCGCCTCTCCTCCCGCGCTGGACTCGACGAGCAGCGTGAAGTCATACGTCGAGGGACTCTTGAATGTCGTATAATTGGTCGCGGCGCTGTATCCAGCCGGCCGGGTGCTGCTGGCGGAAACGGATGCGATGTTGGAGCTCGAGGAAGCGCCGGCCGTGTGCCACGGATCCGCCCCCAGCAGGGCGAGGATCTCCGGGTTCTCATTGGTCAGCTTCACGGTGCCATTGATGACATTGGGCTCCAGCTCGATGACTCCCCCATCCGCCGTGGCCAGCGGCATGAGCGCCGGCTCGGGTGTGGCGAGCAGCGGGGACTCATCTTCTTCTCGCTGGGCAAAACCGAAGGGAAGCTCCTCCACGGCTGACGCCGTGTCCTCGAGCGTCTCGCCAGGCTGTATCTCGATGGGGCCAAATGCCGCCCCCCCTGCTGGTGAAGACTCCTTGGATACGGATTGGATGACTTGCGGCCCCTCTTGTTTGCCTTCGTCCCCAGGGGCTTCACACGCAGTCAAGAGCAGACAACTCGACACAGCCAACACTGCTGTATACGAACGTTTCAAGTGCTCTCCCTCGCTCCACTGCGGGTGAATACTCACCAATCTGGCAGAGAAATTTCAAGAGTGAACAATTGTAGGTTTCGTCATTTTCGCGTGTGGAATAACAGCCATTACATGCCTGGGGCGAAAGCCAGGGAATGCAGAATAATACTCATTTCAAAGCCATCCACTGCTGTCTTCCATTGCGGAACAAGTCGAGAATCACCACACATCAGGGATGAGAAGACGAAGAGGCCGCGAGCACACCCGGAGCGACACGATGGCGTGTGCCCTACGCATCCAGCAGCCGTGCCCAGAAGGCGACGAGCCGCCAGACATCATCCACGTCCTTCAGCCCTTCGAGCTCGGCGTGGGAGATGAGGGGTGAGAGCAACAGCCGCACCTCGGTCCGGGGCGCCAGCCAGCGTGCGAGGAGCACGGACTCGATGGCGGGGATGACGGAGTCCTCCGTGCCGTGCAGCAGATATACGGGCGCGGAGGTGGCGGGCGACTGCTCGGGCGAGAGCGCCGGGTCGCTGGCGTAGACCTTCGCGTGCGGCAGCAGCAGCGGCCCGAGCGTGGCCACGTCCCGTTCATTCACATACTTCATGAAGGTGGCGGCGGGCTCGGGCATCTCCGCCTGCAGGCGCCGGGACTCTGCGAAGGTCTCCTCGGCCTGGCGCATGTCCCGCAGGGTGAGGTGCGAGGCGCGCAGGAAGGTAAGAATACCCGCGCGCAGCGTCTCCACCTGCCCGGCGGGGACCACCAGGTGGGCCACGTTGAGCAGGATGATGGCCACGCCGTAGTCATGGGGCCTGCGGTGCTGGCCTCCGGGCTCGACCCCCGTGCACAGGAAGGCGAGCACGCGTGACAGCTCGCCATGCCCGCCCAACGAGAACGCGAAGGCGACCCTGCCAGCGAGCGAGGGCCGCCCGGCGGCGACGAGCGAGAGCCCACCGGAGAAGCTGATGCCCATGAGGCCCACCCGGCCATCGGGCGCGAGCTCCGGGCGAGCGGAGGCCCAGAGCGCGGCGTCCTCGAGCATGTCCGGCTCGCGCGGGGTGATGCGGTAGCTCAGGAGGTCGGGCAGCTCGGGGGTGAGGACGGTGAGCCCTCCGGCGGACAAGTCCCGGGCGAGCTTCACCAGCCGGGGCTCGTCGATGCCATCCGCGTGCACGCCGGGGGTCAGCAGCACCGTGCGTCCCCGAGGACTCCCGGGACGGAAGAGGCGGGCGCGCAGGGCGCCGTGGCGGGAGGGAATCCGCACGTCCTCCTCGGAGACGGGGCCGGTGCCCCAGCGGGAGACGCGCCCGGCCAGACCGTCCCGCATGCCCGCGGCGCGAGCCACCAG
This sequence comes from Archangium sp., assembly GCF_057119385.1. NCBI lineage: Bacteria > Pseudomonadati > Myxococcota > Myxococcia > Myxococcales > Archangiaceae > Archangium > Archangium sp. The sequence continues at coordinate 32,444 of NZ_DBNGVP010000060.1, forward strand.
GGACAGGCCCCGGAGGTAATGCGGGACGGCGAGCACCCCCACGAGCAGCAGTCCGCCGAGGAAGACCAGGAGCGTCGCTCTGCGGGTGCGGGAGCGCATCGCGGGCCATTCAAACACAAAGGGCCGGACCCGAGGGGCATTGCCGCCCCGCGAGCCCGGCCCCTGGAGGGCCCGTCGGACCCGAGCCTCAGTTGGAGAGGATGCGCTTCAGCTCGGCCTTGTCGTTGGAGAACTGGAAGGAGTTGTAGAGCTGGAAGCCGTTGTCCCGGTCGAGCACGCGCGACCACAGCACCCGCACCGCCTTCAGCCTGTCCTGCGAGAACTGGAACTGGTTGAGCACCTGCTGCACCTGGCCGACGAGGAAGTAGTGGGTACCGACGGCATCCTGCAGGACGTTCATCTTGTCCTCGGCGAAGGGCTCACGGGACATGGCGCCCATGATCTTCTGCAGCTTGCCCTCGGCGATGGGCTGGTAGGCGGGAGCCGGGGGCGGAATCGGCCCCGGGTTGCCATACCCCCCACCCCGGCCCGAGCCCCGCAGCTCGGGGGCATCGGCGACCAGCTCGCGCAGGTCCTTCAGCTCCTCGTAGGCGGCGCGGATCTTCGCCTTGCCGCCGTTGCCGCGCTTGCTGCTCTCGAAGGCCTGACCCAGCAGGTCCTCCAGGTCCGCGAGGCGCTGCTCCAGGTCCTCGCGCTCGAGCACCACCAGGGTGCCACGGCGGCCGCGGCGGTACTCGCGGAACTCGTCGGCGTCGCCACCCCGGTCGTCACCCCGGCCCCGGAACTCGTTGGAGGTCGGAGGCGCGTTGCCGGTGGGCTGGCCCGGAGGAGGCGCGAGGGTGGGGGCGGTCTGGGCGGAGGCGGCAACGGCGGTCAGGAGCGTGAGAGCGACGAACAGGGCCTTCATGGGAGTCATCCTTCTGGACTATGTCCTTGCTGCATCTGCCCACTCTGACGGGCCGCGGGCGTCCGCATTCAAACGGATCCGCCCCTCCCCGCCCAGGCCCCCTCCCCTCATGGCCCCTGCTCCTGGGTCCAACGACGGGCCCGCCGTCGTCGCCCTCGGACGGAGCATCCCGCCCCTGGACGCGCGAACGCGCCAGGTACCGGAAAAGACGAGGGTCCGCCCTGGGCCGGGCATTGCACGAAGGCCGGGCATGATGACACTCACGCCTCCTTCCATCCGTCCGTCGTTCGCGAATGACCCGTTCCTCCAGTCCCGGCTCAACGGACTGGGGCTCCTGTCCAGCGTGATGATGCTCACCGGCTTCAGCGGCATCGTCATGCTGCTCGGCCCGGGCTCCCTGGCCGATGCCTCCGAGGTGGACCTGGGGGTGACCCGGGTTCCCCTGCCCATCGCCCTCGCGGGGGTCTTCTTCGTGGGCCTGGCCCTCCGCCACTGGCTCGGCTGGCGGGTGAGACAGCTGGAGCGGCGGGGTTGGGAGTTGCTCCAGGCAGGCAGACCCGAGGCGGCCATCCGCTCGCTGGAAGTGGCGATGTCCACCGGAAGCCATATCGCGCGGGGCCGGGGCTACTACGCGCTCGCCCTCGCCTGTTTCCGACAGGGTGACTACGAGCGTGCCCTCGCCCTCGGAGAGAAGACCACCTGGCTCGGGAGGAGAAGGGATGCCAGGGTCTGCGATGCCCAGGTCCCCGCGCTGATGGCCGTCATCCTCGCCCTCTACGGAGAGCTGGACGATGCCCGGGAGTGGGTGGGCCGCATCCGCCGCCCCATGTTCGACGAGACGGACCATGCGCTGCTGGCGCAGGCGGTGATGCTCTGCCGCGAGGGCCGGTACGTGGAGGCGGTGAAGCGCATCCAGCGCACCGCGCGCAAGGACGTGCCCGAGACGGACGTGGACGCGGTGGCGGTCCTCCACGCCTTCGCGCGCAGCCGGCTGGGAGGGCAGCTCGTGCCCCTCAAGCCGCAATGCGTCCAGCCCCAGCGGCCCGCGCGGGGCTCGGAGTCCCAGTACGAGTACCTCGCGTGCGAGTGGCCCGAGCTCGCCGCCTTCCTCCGGGGCGAGGAGGCCCCGGCGCCGATGCTCGACGCGTGACGAAGGCCGCCGGACAGCGCGCTACTCCTTCACGGCCCCGGCGGTGAGCCCGCTGACGATGCGCCGCTGGAAGAGGACGGTCATCACCACCAGGGGGAGCGTGGCGATGACGGAGGCGGCGGCGATCTCCCCCCAGGGCTCCTTGTGCTCGCTGGCGAAGAGGCTGATGGCCACGGGCACCGTGCGCTTCTCCGGCGAGGACAGGAAGGTGAGCGCGTAGAGGAACTCGTTCCACGCGAAGATGAAGACGAGGATGGCGGTGGTGGCCAGGCCCGGCGTGGCGAGCGGCAACAGCACCCGCCAGAAGGCGCCGAGCGGCGTGCACCCGTCCACCCGCGCGGCCCGGTACAGCTCGTCCGGGAGCTGGCGGAAGAAGGACGTGAGAATCCACAGCGTGAGCGGCAGCGCGAAGGTGGCGTAGGGAGGCACCAGGCCCACCAGCGTGTCGCGCAGGCCCGTGGCGCGCAGGATGAGGTAGAGCGGGCTCACCGTGGCGATGGGCGGGAACATGGACACGGCGAGCGCCGCGGCCAGCAGCAGGCCGCGCCCGCGGAACTCCAGCTTCGCCAGCGCGAACGCCGCCGACGCACCCACCGCCATGCAGAAGATGGTGGTGAGCGAGGCCGCCACCAGCGAGTTCACCAGCACCTGGAGGAAGGGGCGGCCCCACAACACGCTCGCGTAGTTGTCGAAGGTGAGCGAGGTGGGCAACGGCTGGGTGAGCTGTCCGTCCGGCCACACCGACGTCAGCACCTGCCAGAAGAAGGGCCCCAGGAAGAAGGTGAGGAAGGCCACCGTCGCCAGCCACAGTCCGGGCCGCTTCATCCCCGCCCCTCCTTCCCGAGCAGCCGGATGTACACGAGGCTCAACCCCACCACGCACAGGAACGTCATCACCGACAGCATGGAGCCGTAACCGAAGTTGCCCGCCCGCATCAGCGTCTTGTAGGCGTAGATGCTCAGCGTCTCCGTGGTGTTGGCGGGGCCGCCCTCCGTCAGCACGAAGATGGCGTCGAAGACGCGGAAGGCATCCAGCGTGCGGAACAACAGCGCCAGCAGGATGGCGGGCTTGAGCAGCGGCAGGGTGATCGACAGGAACGAGCGCCAGCGCGACGCGCCGTCCACGCGCGCCGCCTTGTAGATGTCCTCGGAGATGCCCTGCAGGCCCGCGAGGATGAGCAGCGCCATGAAGGGCGTCGTCTTCCACACGTCCACGAGGATGGCCGCGTGCAGCGCGTACCCCGGCACGCCCAGCCAGTTGATGTCCTGTCCCGGCAGCAGCCGGTTGATGAGGCCGTAGTCCGGGTTGAAGAGCCACGCCCACAGCTTCGCGCTCACCACCGTGGGGATGGCCCACGGCACCAGCACCGAGGCGCGCAGGAGGCCCCGTCCCGGGAACGCGGTGTTGAGCAGCAGGGCCAGCGGCACCGCCAGCAGCAGCTCCACCGTCACCGCCACCAGCGTGAAGTAGGCCGTGTTCTTCAGCGCGTTCCAGAAGCGCGCGTCGCCCAGCATGAAGCCGTAGTTCTCCAGCCCCAGCCACCGCTGCTCTCCGAAGACGAGGATGAGCCGGTGCAGGCTCAGCCAGACCGCCGCCAGAATCGGGTACAGCGCCACCCCCAGCAGCACCAGCACCGCCGGCGCCACCAGCATGTACGCCTGCCGCCGCTCGCGGCCCATGGAGCCCGTGGCCTTCACCGTGCCATTCATCGGTGCGCCCCTCCTACTCGAACTGCCCGGTGAGATGGTCCACCTGCCGCTGCGCCTGCTTCAGCGCCTGCTCCGGCGGACGGATGCCCGCGATGGCCGCGGAGAACTCGCTCTGCAGCACGTCCGAGAGCAGGTTGTAGTACGGCGTCACCGGCCTCGGCCGCGCGTTCTCCACCATGCCCAGCAGGCTCGCGATGAAGGGCACCCGCTCCACCAGCCTCGGGTCCTTGTACACCGAGGGCCTCGGCGGGTTGCGGCCATAGCTCAACGCCATCATCACGTTGGCCTCCGGCGAGGTGAGGTGCGCGATGAGCCGCTCGGCCGCCTCCTTGCGCTTCGGCGACACGTGCGCGTTCACCGCCAGCTGCCACCCGCCCAGCGTGCCCCACCCCGGCTCGCCGCTCACCGTGGGCAGCGGGGTGATGCCCACCTTGCCCCGGATGGGCGAGTCCGGCTTCTGCGCCTCCTCCCACGCATAGGGCCAGTTGCGCATGAAGACGGCCTGGCCCGCCTGGAAGACGCGCCGCGCCTCCTCCTCGGCCGCCGAGGTGACGCCCGGCGGGGAGATGCCGCTGGCGATGAGCCCCCGCAGGTACGCGAGCCCCGCGCGGGCCGGCTCCGTGTCCAGCTCCAGCCGCCCCTTGTCGTCCAGCACCCGGCCCCCGTGGCCCCAGATGGCCTCGAAGACGTTGCAGTTGAGCCCCTCGTACTGCCGGCCCTGCCACACGTAGCCCTGCAGCAGCGGCTGCTTCGCCCGGGCGTCGCGCGCGAACTGCTCCAGCTCCGCGTAGGTGCGCGGCGCCCGCGGCACCAGGTCCGTGCGGTAGAAGAGCACCCCCACGTCCACGTACCACGGCACCGCGTACGTCTTGTCCTTCTGGTCCTTCTCGTCGCGCACCACCACCGCCTCCACCGGGCCGGAGAGGAAGTCGCGGCGCAGCACCTCGGGCGGGAAGGCGCCGGAGATGTCGGCGATCCACCCGGCCCGCGCGAACTCGGGCACCCAGACGACGTCCACCACCAGCACGTCGAAGTCGTCCGCCCCGCCCTCCAGCGAGGTGAGGAAGAACTGGTGCGCCACGTCCGAGGAGTTCGGCAACGCCTCGGTGGTCAGCACGACGTCCGGGTTCTTCCGCTCGAAGTCCGCGAGCAGCTCGCGGAAGGCCACCGGATCTCCCAGCGGCTGGTACTTGAAGACGAGCGGCGTCTTCCCCCCGGCGGCGGTGGCCTCTTCCTTCTTGCGGCGGCAACCCGGGAGCGTCCAGAGGACGAGCCCCAGCACGAGCACGGAGATGAGCGGGCGGCGCATAGGGGGCCGATGTCCCCATCTCCTCGCGCCCGGGGCAAGCACGTTCGCACCGCGCCCCGCCCAAGTGTCGCCCGGTCTCCGGAAGCCCGGCCCCCGTCGCGTACACTGTCCGGGATGCGTCCCGGCCCCCGCTCCCGCGCGTTGCTGCTGCCCCTGATGGTGCTCACCGTCGCGCTGGGCCTGGGCTCGCGCTCCGCGGCGGCGCGGCTCCACCTGCCCCGCTTCGTCACCGGCTACGCGGGCGACGCGCTGTGGACCGTCATGGTCTACCTGTGCCTCGTCTTCCTCTGGCCCCGCCTCTCCGTCCGGCGCGCGGCCGCCGGGGCCCTGGGCCTCTCCGTGCTCGTCGAGCTCAGCCAACTCGTCCACACGCCCTGGCTGGATGCCCTGCGGGCCCACCGCCTGGGCGCCCTCGTGCTGGGCCGGGGATTCCTCGTTTCGGACCTCGTCTGTTACGCGGTGGGCGCGGGGCTCGCCGCGGGCACGGACCTGCTGGGCGCCCGGCTCCGCGCCACGCGGGCCCAGGCGCCGTCCCACGGCGTTCCCCCCTGAACAGCCCGTATTCCCGGGGTCCGTCACCGTCCCATCGGAAAGCTTCTCGCGGGCGGTGATTCAGGAACAGCGGGGCGCCGGAGGAGTGTTATGTGGTGGATCGCCGCCGCGTGCACGACGTCTTGAAATCGAATTCCGGGGAGGTTACCGACTCGACTTCACGGGCAACCAGGTGTACGCCCGGTATGCGCTCCAGTGAGCGCGCGGTTCGGCGATGGTCGCCGGGCCGTGTAGGAGAAAGAATCAGAGCAATGGCAAGTGGCACTGTGAAGTGGTTCAACGACGCGAAGGGCTTTGGTTTCATCACCCAGGACAACGGGGGCCCGGACGTGTTCTGCCACCACACCGCGATCATGACTGAGGGATTCCGGACCCTGGCCGAGGGCCAGAAGGTGGAGTTCGAGGTCAAGAAGGGCCCCAAGGGGCTCCAGGCCGAGAACGTTCGTCCGATCGGCTGATCGCGCGAGCGCGGCTACTTACCTTCAAGCCCACGAGGCCTGGCCTCTCACGAGGTCGGGCTTCTTTTTTACCTCTTTCCCAGGAGCATCCATGCAGGGAAGGTCAACGAAGAGACAGAAGGAGATGGCCCGCCAGCAGAAGCAGCGGGACAAGGACGCCAAGAAGGCCGAGCGCCAGCGCGAGAAGGACACGCGGCCTCCCCGCCAGCCCGGCGATGAGGATCCGGATATCGCCGGCATCGTCCCCGGCCCGCAGCCGCCCCTCGAGATGTGAGGCAGGCCGACCGTGAAGCAGTCAGCCAAGCGCCCGGCAGGCGTCCAGGGCTCGGACTCCCAGGTGGATTCCGGGCCCTTCGTGCTTTCAGGGCCCGGCGTCATGCATAGCTTCGGAAGGAAACAGCCGGAGGCACGCATGGCGAAGGATGAACACCCGGCGGACAGCCACGTCTTCGACAAGCCCGCGACCCTTCGAGAGCCCGCGGCCCCGAGCGTTCCCGCCGAGGCCCGTCCCGAGACGCTCCAGCGGGCCCGCGAGGCCACCGACGCGCTGCTCCAGGAGATTCTCGAGGAGGACTTCCTGAACGAAGCACCCGAGCCCCGGCGCGCGGAGCCTCCAGCCCCGCCCGCCCGGGAGGAGGACTGGCCCGCGGAGCTGCACTCGCTGCACCTGCCGGAACAGCCGTGAGGCAATGGCCGGGCGCCCCGCGGAGAACCGTCCGCGGAGCGCCCAGGTGCTTCCGGAGCGCTACCGCTCGTTGTCGGGCTTCTGGTGCTGCTCGGTCTCACCGTTGCGGCCATCCAGGCCGATGCCGCTGGGCGCCTCCTGCTGCGGCGGCACGCTCTGGAAACCTTCCTCATCGGGCAGCCGCTTCAGGTCCTGGGGCTCCTGGCCCGGCCCGGTGTCCTCCTGACGGCCCGCGCCGCCCGTGCCCGGCGCCGGCTGCTGCTGGCCCTGCACCTCCCGCGCTCCCTGCTGCCGGCCCGCCTGGTCGCGGCAACCCGTCACCCACAGGGCCGAAGCGGCCAGGCCGAGCACCACCACACGCTTGAATCCATTCCTCATCCGGGTCTCCTTGCTGGGGGCCTTCTCTGGCTTCCCCCAAGGCTTTGGCGTGCCGGACCGTGCTGCAGCGGCCGGGGAGGCGCCCGTCCGGCTGTCCGCCCTCACGGGTGCTGGCTCGCCCGCTCGCAGCGCCGGGGCAGCACGGACTCCACCAGGTGGAGCATCTCCTCCAGCTCGAAGGGCTTGCTCAGGCAGCCCATGGCGCCCACCTCGCGCGCGCGCCGCTGCGCGTCCTCGGCCGCCGTGCACACCACGATGGGAATCCGGTGGCCATACCGCCGGCGCAGCTCCGCCGCGAAGGCCCAGCCGTCCATCACCGGCATCCGCATGTCGAGCAGGATGAGGTCTGGCGTGCACTCCTCCACCCGCTCCAGCGCCTCCTGGCCATTCGAGGCCCTGCACACCCGGTAGTCCCCGGCCTCCAGCGTCAGGGCCATCACGTCCTGCATGTCCGGGTCATCGTCCACGACGAGGATGCTCGCTCCGCTCATCCGCTCACCTCCTCCCCGCAAACTAGGAATGAAGCTCCCGCTCGTCCCGCCGGGGTGCGTAGGGGACGGAGAAACAGAAGGTGCTTCCCCTGCCCTCTTCGCTCGACACGCGCATGGTGCCGCCGTGGTGGAAGATGATCTCCCGCGAGATGTAGAGGCCCACGCCCATGCCGCCCCGGTCGTGCGGCGTGCCCGAGTGCGCGCGGTAGAAGCGCTCGAAGAGCCGGGCCTGGCGCTCCGGGGGGATGCCGATGCCCTCGTCGCTCACGCACACCTCCACCTCGCGCTCGTGCGACTCCAGCCGCACCTCCACGCGCCCGCCGGACGGGGAGTAGCGCACGGCGTTGTCCAGCAGCACCACGAGCACCTGCCGCAGCCTCGCCCGGTCCCCCCGGACGATGACGGCCTCGCCCGGCCGCACGGAGAAGCGGTGCCGGGTGCTCTGCGCGGCCATGTTCGCCACCGTCTCCTCGGCCAGCTCGCGCAGGTCCAACGGCTCCTCCGTCAGCTTCAGCTGGCCCAGGTGCAGCTGCGACACGTCCAGCAGCTCGCGCACGATGCGGTCGATGCGGTCCGCGCCCCGGTTGATGGCATCCAACATCTTCCGGTACGTGGCCGGCGTGGGCTCGGACTTGAGCGCGAGCTGGGCATAGGACTTCATGATGGCCACGGGCGTCTTCAGCTCGTGGGCGGCCACGCGGACGAACTCGTCCTTGAGATGGTCCAACTCCACCATCTCGGTGACGTCGCGGGCCACGGACACGGCGCCGGTGATGAGGCCGTGCTCATCCCGGATGGGGGCGGCGTTGGCGCGCAGGTGCAGGGTGCGGCGCCGCTCGGGCGAGGGGAAGCTCAGGTCCGCGTCCACGACGATGTTGCCGCGCAGCGCCTGGTACAGGGGGATGTCCTCCACCCGCCCCACCCGCTCCCCGCCCAGCCGCACACCATGCAGCTCCAGGTGGCCGTCGGTGAGCTGGACGCCCTCGGAGCCCACCTCGCCGAAGAGCTGCCGCCCCGCCTTGTTCACGAAGGTGATGCGGCCCGTGCGGTCGCTCACCACCACGCTGTCCACCATGTTGTCGATGGTGGCCTGCAGCTCCGCGCCACGCTGTTGCAACTGCGCGAGCAGCCGGTTGCGCTCCTCCTCGGAGCGCTGGCGCTCGGTGATGTCGGCCAGGAAGAGGTAGCGCATGGGCCGGCCTCCGCTCTGGACGACGGTGGTGGAGATCTCCACCGGGAGCGCCCCGCCGTCCTGCCGCCGCACCTGCGTGCAGATGCGCTGGCGGCGCAGCACCGCCCCGTCGTCCCGCTCCAGCAGCGGCCGCAGCTCCGGGCCGAGCAGCAACTCGAAGGCCGGACGGCCCACCGCCTCCTCCTTCGTCCAACCCAGGAGCCGCTCCGCCTGGGTGTTCCACTCGGTGATGTGCTGCTGGCAATCCACGGAGACGACCGCGTCGAGCGAGGTCTCCAACACCTCGCGCAACCTGCGCTCGCTGCGCGCCAGCACCTCGTGCAGCCTGCGGCGCTCCTCGAGCGCGAAGGACAGCTCGCGGATGCGCACGGTGCGATGGACGAGGAAGGGCACGGCCAGCAGCACGGCCCACACCGCCACGCCGAGCAGGAGCATGGCCAGCCGGAAGCGCTCGAGGCTGGCGAAGAGCGTGGACTCCGCGGTGGAGACATGGACGGTCCACCCCGACTCGCCCACCTCCACCTGGACGGTGCGCCGGGGCCCGGGCATCCGCTCGGCCTCGTACTCGTGTACGTCCGCGAGCGTGAGCTCCCCCAGGGACGTCACCGGCCGGCCGTGCGCGCGCGCCCAGGCGAGCAGCGGCTCCGGGGCGGGGTGGGCGAAGAGCCGGCCCCCGGGGGTGGTGACATAGAGCAGCTCCCCCCCACTGGAAGCATTCGCCTGCTGGAGGACGCCGTGCAGGTAGGGAATGGAGACATCCACGGCGATGACGCCCACCGGCTTCCCGGAGGCATCGAGCAGGGCCCGCGCATGGACGCGGTAGAGGGAGTCCCCGGCAGGGTGGGGCTCCGGAAAGACGGGCGCTCCCCGGGCCTCCAGGGCCCGCTGGTACCAGGGCTGCCCGTCCGGCTCACCGGGCTGGGCGGTGCGCGCGTCGGTGACGGCGACGGGCTCCTTCCCGGACCCGGCGCGGAAGGCATAGGGCGCGAGGCCCGGCCCGCCCCCGGGAAGAGCGGAGGGCTCGAACCAGACCCCGAGTCCGCGGATGGCCTCCGTGGGCGCCGCGGTGAGCAGCGCCTGGAGGAGCCGCTCCAGCTCGGCCTCGTTCCTCACGGGGGCCACGACGGCGGCCGTCGATTCCGCGACGAACCCCGTGTAGGCGATGCCGGGCTTGAGCTGGTAGGCGACATCCTTGGCGCGCAGCAACTGCCGCAGCAGCGCCTCGTCCTCCAGACGCTGGCGGGTCATCGAATAGAACGCCACCAGTCCCGCGGTGAAGACGGCCCCGAGGAAGAGGAGGAGGAACACGAGGGACTTGAAGGGCAGCTTCATGGTGGCGGGGACCGCCCACGGCGAGTGGGAAGGACTTCCTCTGGGGGAACACGTGTGCCCCCCACGCCCCGCCGTCCATCACCCCCGGAGGCCAGCGATTGCCGTCTGGCCCACACCCCACGGGAGCGGACGGCCGCCGGTCCGGGCGCGAAGCCGGGCAACTGGTCCGACAGTCGGACCCGTTGGCGCCGCTCGCCGCCGGAAGGGGCCCGCTCAGGCCACCTTGCCGAACCGCTCCTCGCGCAGGCGGGCCACGAGCTCGCGCGCCTCGGCTTCCGAGGAGACGAAGTGGACCCGCGTCAGCGCGCTCGCCTCCGCGCGCCCGGCCAGGTGCGCCGCGAGCGCGATTCCCCTGGCCACGGCCCGGTGCAGCAGCCGCGCACGAATGTAGATGGTGCCGAGAATCCACTTCGGCTGGACGTGCTTGCTCAGATAACTCCCACCCTCCACGTCCAGGGTGGTGGCCTCGCTCAGGTCCGACACGATGAGGAAGGGGCGCTGCTGGCCCAGCTCGCGGTAGAGCTCCACCAGCTGGATGGCGTCATCCAGGGTGGCCTCACCCCGGGTGTGGACCCAGACGAGCTCGGGCGGCTCGAAACGGACCGTGTTGTCTCCGACCTTCCACTCGCGAAGCTTGGACATGGGCCCGGCCCCGATAACGGACCCGGACCCCGGACGCCGGGATTTTCACGGCGGGTGTGTGTGGTGCTCAACGTTCGCGAGCGGCTACAGCCCCAGCTGCTTCGCGATGATGACCTTCATGATTTCGTTCGTGCCCGCGTAGATGCGCTGCACGCGGGCGTCCATGAAGGCGCGGCTGATGGGGTACTCCAGCATGTAGCCGTAGCCGCCGAAGAACTGCAGGCACTCGTCCACCACGCGGCTCAGCATCTCCGTCTGCCAGAGCTTGGCCATGGAGCACTCCTTCACCAGGTACTCGCCCGCCACGTGCTCGGTGAGCAGCCGGTCCAGGAACGCGCGGCCCACTTCGATTTGCGTCGCGCACTCCACCAGCTTGAACTGCGTGTTCTGGAACTTGGAGATGGGTTTGCCGAACGCCTTGCGCTCCTGCACGTAGACCAGCGTGTCCGCGAGCACCTGCTCGGCCGCGGCCTGCGCCATGGCCGCCACCACCAGCCGCTCCTGCTGCAGCTTCGTCATCAGCTGGAGGAAGCCCGCGCCCTCCTCGCCCAGCCGGTGGGCCACCGGCACCCGGCAGTCCTCGAAGACGAGCTCCGAGGTGTCCTGCGCCGCCATGCCCATCTTCTTGAGCTTCTTGCCCTTGAGGAACCCGGGCGTCCCCGCCTCCACCACGAAGAGGGAGATGCCCTGGTGCGCGTTCTTCGGGTCCGGATCCGTCTTGGCGGCCACCACGCACACGTCGCACAGGATGCCGTTGGAGATGAAAGTCTTGGCGCCGTTGATGACGTAGAAGTCCCCGTCGCGCACCGCGGTGGTGCTCAGGGCCGCCAGGTCCGAGCCCGCGCCCGGCTCCGTCATCGCCACCGCCGCCACCGCCTCGCCCGAGGCCAGCTTCGGCAGCCAGCGCTTCTTCTGCGCGTCGTTGCCGAACTCGTGGATGTAGGGCACCACCACGTCCGAGTGCAGCGGCATGGCGAGCCCCGACTCGTAGATGCGCGCCAGCTCCTCCATCACCACCACCGAGTGCAGGAAGTCGCCGCCCGCGCCGCCGTACTCGGGCTCCAGCCACGGACAGAGGAAGCCCGCCTCGCCCGCCTTGCGCCACACCTCCCGGTCGACGATGCCCGCCTCGTTCCACCGCTCCTGGTGCGGCTTCACCTCGCGCTCGAGGAACTGGCGGAACGACTGGCGGAACTGCTCATGGTCCTCGCGGAAGAGCTTCCTCTGCACCTGGGTGCCTCCGGGCACTGCGGGCCTCGTGCCCGCGCTGGGAAGCGGATGCTCCCCCGGGATTGACGCGGAAATCAACCGGGGGTCCCGCCCCCCGGTACCTGGGCCTCAGGAGGCCCCGTTGAACAGGCGCAGGCGAGGCAGCTCCGAGGCCACCCGCGCCGTGAGGCCCCGAAACCAGACATGGGCGGGGTCCCGGTCCAGCCGGCGGTGCCAGATCTGCGCCAGCGTGTACTCGTAGGAGACGGGTGACTCGAGGATGCGCAGGTGCAGCAGCGGCGCCAGCGACTCGGCCACCCGCGCCGACATGGTGACGACGTAGTCGGATTGAGCCACCAGGAAGGGAGCGGCGAGGAAGGTGCCCACCGTGCGCACCACCCGCCGCTTCAGTCCCTTCTCCGCCAGCAGCGTATCCACCCGCGACGTGGGCGTGCCGCGCGGGGCGACGAGCACGTGCTCCAGCTCCGCGAAGCGCTTGAGCGTCAGGGGCCGCGCGAGCGCCGGGTGCCCCTCGCGCACGAGCGTGACGAACCGGTCCTTGAAGAGCGCCTCGCTGGCGATGTCGTCGGGCAGCTCGGGGAACACCCCGAAGGCCACGTCCGCCCGGTCCGCCCTCAGCTCCTCCACCGCGTCCGGCCCGATGGGACGGCTGTGGAGGAGCACCCTCGGCGCCTCGGCCGCGAGCAGGGGATCCAACCGCCGCAGCAGCACGAGCTCGATGTGGTCCGTGGTGAGCAGGCGGAAGGCGCGCTCCAGCTTCGTGGGCTGGAAGGCCTCGGGCGGCTGGAGGAGCCGCTGCATCTGCTCCATGAGCTGACGCACCTGGGGCGCCAGGGCGGCGGCCCGCGGCGTGAGCACGAGCTGGCGCCCGGCCCGCACGAGCAGGGGATCTCCCATCAACTCGCGCAGACGCGCCAGGGCATGGCTGGTGGCGGAAGGACTGAGCGCGAGCCGCTTGGACGCGCGGCCGACGTGCCCCTCCTGGAGGAGCGCGTCCAGCACCACGAGGAGGTTGGTGTCGATGGCGGGAAGCTGCATGGGATGCAGCCATCCCATGCCAACACTGCAGCACACAAGATGCTCGTGGCCGCTATGTTGCGTGCACCATGAACCCCACTCCCATGAACCCCACTCCGAAAATCGCGATCATCGGCGCCGGCAACGTCGGCACCAGCCTGGGCATCAACCTCGCCGGACACGGCTACCCCCTCCGCTTCGGCGTGAGGGAGGGCTCGGATGTGAAGGAGGTGCTGGCGAAGTGCCAGGGCCGGGCCGAGGCCTCGAGCGTGTCCGCGGCGGCGCAGTGGGCGGACGTCATCTTCCTGGCGGTGCCGGCCCCGGCCGCGGAGGAGGCCGTGCGCTCGCTGGGAGACGTGAAGGGCAAGGTGCTGGTGGACTGCACCAACCCCGTGGCCTTTGGCAACGACGGGCCCCGGCTGACGCCCACGGCCCAGGGCTCGGTGGCGGCGACGCTGGCCCAGGCCTTCCCGGGGCTGCGCGTGGTGAAGGGCTTCTCCACCTTCGGCGCCGAGTTCCACCTCGAGCCGCGCGTGGGGGACACGTCCGTGGACGTGCAGCTCGCCGGGGACGACGCGGAGGCCAAGGCGCTGGTGTCGGCCATCGCCACGAAGGCGGGCTTCACGCCGGTGGACGCGGGCCCGCTGCGCAACGCCGCGCTGCTGGAGAGCCTGGCCGTCCTGTGGATCCACCTGGCCATGAAGGGAGGCCAGGGCCGTCACGTGGCCTTCAAGCTGCTCAAGCGCGGCTGAGCCTACGCGTGCGTCGAGGAGTCCTCCTCGGCGATGAGCCCCTCCTCCTGGGCGAGCGAGCGCAGGTGCGTCTTGATGCGCTGGAATTGCTGGCGCAACGCCGCCGCCTTGCGCTTGAGCGCCGAGTCCGTCAGGGGCTCCTCGCCCTCGGACATGACGCGCGCCACCTCCTCCCACGACAGGCGCTGGTCCACCCGCAGGAGCAACAACATGCGCTCCTGGGGCTCCAGGCTCTCGCGCAGCGCGCGGAACCGCTCCTTCACCGAGGTGCGCTGCCAGGGCCGCGTCTCCGAGCGCGGCTTGATCTCCGCGTCCGGCAGCTTGGACATGGTCACCGGCTGCTCCCGCCCGGCCGGCGCGTGCATCACCTGGTAACAGGCGTTGCGGGCCAGCCGGTAGGCCCACGTCCGGAAGGAGCTCTCCCAACGGAAGCCCGAGAGCCCGCGCAGGAGGTTCTCGCTGAAGAGGCTGAAGGCATCGCGGCTCCGCTCGTAGTCATGCAGCACGGAGGCCATCAACCGCATGATCTCCTGCCCATACCCCTCCAGCGCCCGCTCCACGGCCCCGGCCAGGTCTCCCCGCTTGCACAGTCCCTGGATGTCCTGCTCCAGCTTCTCGCGCTCTTCCAACTGCATGGTGGCTCTCCCTCGCTGCCTCTCGTTATCCAACACTCCCCCTCACACCAGCCCCGGAAGCTCCGCGCCCGGACCCGGCGGCCGCTCGAGCGCCCGCAGCGCATGCCGCTCGAACTCCCCCGCCCCCTGCTCGCGCGCGATGCGCACCGCCTCGAGCAGGCTGGCGTGGGCCTCCCGCGCGTGGCCCAGCGCCCCGTGGGCCCGGGCACCCATCCGGTGCAACTCCGCCTCGTAGGAGCGCTCGCCCACCGCCTCCACCCACCGCAGCCCCTCGTGCACCGCGACCAAGGCCTCGCGGGACTCGCCCAGGCCCAGGTGCACTTCGGCCAACAACCCGAGGTTGTGCGGCATGCCCGCGCGCAGGCCCGTCATCCGCCACCGGCCGAGGAACTCGCGCATCTGCTCCAACCCCTTGCCGGGCTGCCCCAGCCGGGCCCACGCCCAGCCGCGCAGCAGGCCGGACCACTCGATGAACAACCGCAACCAGTGCTCGCGCGCGAGGGCATGGCACTCCTCGGCCAACGCGAGCGTGCCGCGCGCGTCCCCGCGCACCTGGCAGGACAGGGCGGCGTAGAGCATCGTATAGGCCCGGGTGTTCGCGTGGCCGATGCGCCCGGCCAGCTCCAGCGCCTCGCGGCGGTACTGGAGCGAGCGCTCCGGCTGGCCGAGCACCGCGTGGATGAGGGCGGCGTGGATGAGCGCCACCGCCGTGGGGTCCACCCAGTGCTTCTCGGCCAGCACCCGGTGCTGCTCCAGGGTGAAGTCCGAGCACGCCAGCGCCCGCTCCACGTACTCGCGCGCGGTGTGCAGCTGGCCCCAGGCGAAGAAGTCGGCGGCCATCATCCGGTAGCCCAGGGTGAGCAGCTCCGGGTTGCGCTTGCGTGAGCCGAGATCCACCAGCTGCTCGGCCAACTGGTGCGACAGCCGGTACTCGGCACGGGCGAAGTAGTAGGCGAAGGGCCCCCAGTAGGGCAGCTCCAGGTCCGGCAGCGCGTCCCCCACCAGGGGGAAGAGCTCGCCGACCCGGGCATACGTGCGCTTCACCTCGGGCGAGCGGTAGCCCTGCACCTGCGACAGGGCCATGCCCAGGGCGATGAGCAGCTGCAGCTCCTGTGGAATGCGCTGGCCGGCATCGGGCTGGGCCCCCAGCAGCTTCAACCCGTGCCGCAGGTGGCTCACCGCCTCCAGGTTGGCCGAGCGCAGGCTGGCGCGGAGGCCGGCCTTCATCCAATACGGAATGGCCAGGTCGTGGTTGCCCGCCTCGGTGTAGTGGTGGGCGAGCACCTCGGGCTGTGTCTCCACCACCTCGGGGAAGCGCTCCAGCAGCGCCTGGGCGATGCGCCGGTGGTGCTGCCGCCGGGTGCCGCGCAGCAGCGACTGGTAGGCCGCGTCCTGGATGAGCGCGTGGCGGAACTGGTAGCCGGGCCCGTCCTCCTCGGCCTCGTGCTGGAGCAGACCCGAGGCCACCAGCTCCTCCAGGTCCGCGCGCAGCGAGGCGGCGTCCCGCCGGGTGAGCGTGGCCATCAACGCATGCGAGAAGACGCGCCCCACCACCGCGCACAGCTGGGCCAGCGCCTTCTGTCCCGGCGGCAGCATGTCCAGCCGCGCCAGCAACAACTCGTGCAGGGTGATGGGGATGGAGGGCAGGACGCCGCCTCCGGCCACCATGCGCGTCATCTCCTCCACGAAGAGGGGAATGCCGTCCGTCTTCTCCACGAGCTGCAGCACCGTCTCCCGCGGCAGCGCCCGCTCCCCGGCCGCCGCCTGCACCAGCGTGGCGGTGAGCGGCGCCGGCAGCCGCTCCAATTCCACCCGGAGCAGCGGGCCCGCGACGGGCCAGGTGTGCCGGAAGCCCGGACGGGCGCTCAGCAGGAGCAGGACGCGCGCCTTCTCCACCCGGCCCAGCAGGTAGTCGAGCAGCTCCAGCGTGGAGGGATCCGCCCAGTGGAGATCCTCCACCACGGCGAGCACCGGGCGCGACCGGGCCATGCGCGAGAGCAGCTCCGTCAGGGCCTCGAAGGTGCGCTCCTTCTGATGCTCCGGCGACAGCTGGAGGATGGGCAGGTTCTCCTTCACCGGCAGCGAGAGGAAGGCGGCGATGAGGGCCATGCGCTCCGGCTCCAGGCCGAACGTCCCCAGGTGCGCCTCCAGCCGGGCCAGGTTGTCGCCAGGCGAGCCCTCCGCGTCCAGGCGGAAGAGGTGCTGCAACATCTCGATGAGCGGGTGGAAGGCGCTGTTGGAGAACTGGCTCCAGCACTGGCAGCGCAGGCGGATGCGCGTGGCGGCGGGCACCCGGAGGCGGAGCTCCTGGATGAGCCGCGACTTGCCGATGCCGGCCTCACCCGCGACGAGCACGAAGGAGCCCCGGCCCTCCACTGCCCGCTCCCAGGCGCCGAGCAACTGGCGCAGCTCGTCCTCCCGGCCCACCAGGGGCGAGAGCGGACCGGTGGCCAGCGCGCGATCGAAGCGGAACACCGCCTTGCGCGCGCGCGTCACGCGCCAGGCCTCCACGTGGCGCTCCCCGGACACGCCCTCGAAGGTGCGCGCGCCGAGCGCCTCGGACTCGAAGGCCGGCTGCACCAGGGTGTGCGTGGCGTGGCTGAGCACCACCGTGCCGGAGCCGGACCGGCGCGCCAGCCACGAGGCGATGCGCGGGGCCTCGCCCTGGATGGTGGGCGTGCGCCCGCGCAGCTCCGGAAGGCTGTCGTCGAACACCACCGTCTCGGTATGGATGCCCACCCGCACCGGCAGCGAGGCGGCCAGACGCATGCCGGCGAGCACCGCGCGCTCCGAGTCCTCCTCCCGCGCCACCGGGTAGCCGAAGCAGGCCAGCACCTCGTCTCCCACGCAGGTGGTGATGGAGCCACCGTACCGCTGGATGACCTCCGAGCAGCTCTTCTGGAAGCTGGCCTCCAGCTCGCTGAAGTCCTCGGGGTCCAGCTCGCCCGCCTGCTCTCCCGAGCGGGCGAGCCGGCAGGACACCAGGGTCACCTGCCGGCGCTGGGGGACCAGCGAGCGCGGCTCCTCGCGCCACGGCCCCAGGCGCTCCTCCAACCCGCGCAGGCGGTCGCGCAGCACGGCGGCGGAGCGCGGGCGCTCCGGGGGCGCCTTGGCCAGGGCGGCGGCCACCAGCGCATCCACCTCCTCCGGCACGTCCGGACGCCGGGCGCGGACGTGGGGCGCGGGCTCGGAAGACACCACCTGGTCGCGCAACTCCTCGAGCGTGGCGCTCGGATAGGGCAGCTCGCCGGTGAGCATCTCGTACAGCACGACGCCGGCGGACCAGAGGTCCGTGCGCTCGTCCTGCGCCCCACCGCGCCACTGCTCCGGGGACATATAGGGAGGCGTGCCCGCGGTGGGCAGGAAGGGCAGCGGCGAGTTGCTGGTGGACGTCAGCCACGCGAGGCCGAAGTCGAGCAGCTTCACCGTGCCCTGGCGCGTGAGGAAGACGTTGCTGGGCTTGAGGTCGCGGTGGACGATGTGGCGGCCGTGCGCGTGCGCCAGCCCCGCGGCCACCGCGCCCATGATCTCCACCGCCTGCCGCACGCTCAGCCGGTGCTCGCGCTGGAGCAGCACGCCGAGCGACTCGCCCTCCAGACACTCCATGACGAGGAAGGGAATGCGCGGCTCCCAGGGCGCGCCCACCCACTCGGCCACGTCGAAGATGCGGACGATGTTCTCGTGGTCCAGCTGCGCGATGGCCCGCGCCTCCTGGCGCAGCATGGAGATGAGCCACTGCCCGCCCCGGCCCGCGCGCGGGAGGATGAACTTGAGGGCCACCTCGCGCTGCAATTCCTCGTCCCGGGCGCGGAACACCAGCCCCATGGCCCCCCCACCCAGCTCCGAGACGACCTCGAAGCGGCGGCCGTCCGAACCGCCCAGGCGCTCGCCGGGAGCGGGCTTGCGGAACGGAAGCGGCTCCTGCGCCACCTCCTTGAGGAAGGAGTCGCCGAAGTCCGAGCCATCGGAGAGCGCTCCCCCCGCCGAGCGCGGGTGGCCGTCCCTGGGGTTGTGACCGGACTCCTCACGCATTCGCTGCTCCCCGGTCGACGGGCCCTCGCGATGCAAGGCCTTGCTGGATGAAGTTACGGGTCCCATGGTCACCGGGCAATGCAACGGGCCAGGAGGGCAGGTGCTCTGTCCAGGGCTGGTACCCGGCTCGTTCCTTCGACGTACCTGTGGAGGCGGAGCAACGGCGCCGCGTTCGTGATGCGGCGAAGTGACGCCGCTCCCCTCTCCGCTCCCTGGGCATCCAGGCGAAGCACCGCAAGGGGCCCCCCAGGGCAGGAGCCCCCCTGCGTCACACCGGCGGCGAGGGCCTTCTACCCGCGGGAATCCGCTGTGGCACGAGGGCTATGGGCGTGACATTTCCATTCAAGAATCTCGTCTTCGAGGGGGCCGGGGTCCGCAATTGCGCCTACGCGGGCGCGCTGCTCGCCCTGGAGGACTCCGGCGTCTTCCGGCAGGTGGAGCAGGTGGCGGGCACATCTTCCGGCTCCATCATCGCCACCCAGGTGAGCCTGGGCTTCACCCCGGAGGAAATCCGCCAGGAGATGCTGGCGCTGGACTTCGCCCGCATCCGCGATGGCAACTGGCTCACCGGGCCCGCGCGTGTGCTCAACCGCCATGGGTGGAACCCGGGGGACTACTTCCTCGCGAGAATGGAGGAGGTCATCGCCCGGAAGACGGGGGATGGGCGCATCACCTTCGCCCAGCTGCGCGAGCGCGGCTTCAAACCCCTGCACGTGGTGGGCACCAGCCTGTCGGCACGCAACGTGCGCGTCTTCCCCGACGAGCGCAGCCAGGACATGGCCGTCGCGGACGCAGTCCGCATCTCCATGTCCATTCC
The DNA here is from genome assembly GCF_057119385.1 of Archangium sp. Classification (NCBI taxonomy): domain Bacteria; kingdom Pseudomonadati; phylum Myxococcota; class Myxococcia; order Myxococcales; family Archangiaceae; genus Archangium; species Archangium sp. The sequence continues at coordinate 51,732 of NZ_DBNGVP010000060.1, forward strand.
CTTCTTCTTCGCCAGCCGCGAGTTCCAGGGCGAGGTCTACGTCGATGGCGGCGTGATGTGGAACTACCCCATCGACCTCTTCGATGGGCCGGAGGGCTACGACGCGCGGACGCTCGGCCTCTTCCTGGACACGTTCGATCAGCCGAAGCCGGACCCCATCCACACCCTGCACGACTTCGCCGGGTCGTTCTTCGCCTCGCTGCTCAGCTCGCAGGAGATTGATTTGATGAACAGCCCCGCCAACCTGGCGCGGAGCATCCGCATCAACGACCTGGGCCTCAAGCCCACGGAGTTCGGCATCACCCGCGAGCAGAAGCTGGCCCTCATGCAACAGGGCGAGCAGGCCACGCGGGCCTACCTGGAGCGCTACGCCGCGTCACATTCGGCCGCGTGAGCCTCCATCCGCCCTGGAGCGTATCCATGTCCAGCAATGCCTTGACTGTCGTTACCCCCATCCAGCCCGACAAGGAGAAGGAGCTCGACGCCCTGCTGAGTGAGATCGGCGAGGACATCGACAACAAGACGGGCCGCCACATCGGCTTCGCCCGGCTCACCACGGTGCACTTCCTGCGCTGGGTCATCCTGCCCGCGGACAACGAGGGAGAGCGCCACTACCCGCCGCAGCTCGCCTTCGAGAGCAATTACGACGGTCCGCTGGACGCGCACCTGGAGGAGCTCATCCGGGTGGGCGGGCCGGTGCTGGCGCGCATCTACGGCTACTGCGCGGGCTGTCCCGCGGACGTGGCGGGCAGCGTCGAGTCCTTCAAGCGCTTCCTGAAGAACCACCAGCTCCCCTGCGCCGCCTTCTACCGGGGCTATCCGAACCACGGCGTCCAGGACGTGCGGGAGAACACCCGGGCGCGGCGGGCCATCCAGGACTTCCTCGACGACCCGAAGCGGGCGGCCACCCTCCGCGGCCTGCAGCCGGAGCAGCTCTGCCAGGAGATCCAGAAGTACCTGGCCACCGTGCCCGGGCTGAAGCTGGAGCGCGACCCCGCGCCCAAGCCGAGCCTGTTGGACCGGTTCGTCGGGCGCCTCATGGACTCGCGCCGCGTGCAGCTGGCGGTGGGCATTCCCGTGGGCCTGCTGCTGTTGCCCGTGCTCGTGCCGGCGACCCTGCTGCTGATGTGGAAGGAGTCCCGGGACGAGGCGGAGCCCAAGATGGAGGACGTGGTGGACCCGCGCGTGGAGGGGCAGGAGGACTACATGGTCCAGAACCAGCTCACCCACCTGGTGGAGGTGCGCCCGGGCTGGTTCCGCCAGCGCACGCTGCGCGCGGTGCTGGGGGGAATCGATTTCCTGGCACGCCACTACTACAACCGCGGAAACCTGGGCGGCATCCCCAGCATCCACTTCGCGCGCTGGGTCATCATCGACGGGGGCCGGCGCCTGCTCTTCTTCAGCAACTACGACGGGAGCTGGGAGCGCTACCTGGGGGACTTCATCGACCGGGCGGCCGTGGGGCTCACCGGCGTGTGGAGCAACACGCGCGGCTATCCGAAGACCCGGCTGCTCTTCGGCCAGGGCGCCACCCACGAAGAGGAGTTCAAGCAGTGGACGCGCGACCACCAGCTCTACACCCAGGTCTGGTTCAGCGCCCACCCCGACGAGAGCGTCCGCAACATCCTGCAGAACGTGGCGGTGTGCGCGCAGCTCAAGGCCCAGCTCAAATCCCAGGAGGCGGAGCAATGGCTGCTCAAACTGTGACATCCGGTTCCCACACGGCGGCGGTGCCGGGCGAGACACTCGAGTTCGAGGACATTCAAGGGCTCGTCTTCTTCGGACACGGGCACCTGAAGTACTCGCGGTATGTGTTCCTCCGGGTGAAGGACGGCGCGCGCGCACGGGCGTGGCTGCGCACGCTGGTGGAGCGCAAGGAGGTCAGCACCGCGAGCGGCAAGCGGCATCCCGGGCTCTCGGAGACCAAGGGCAAGCACGCGCTCCAGGTGGCCTTCACGGCCTCGGGACTGGAGCACCTGGGCGTGCCCTCGGAGGTGATGACCACCTTCCTGCAGGAGTTCCGCGAGGGGATGAGGGACCGGCGCCGCGCGCGCATCCTGGGCGACCTGGGCGGGAGCGCGCCGGAGAAGTGGCAGTTCGGCGGCACGGACGCGACGGCGCCCCACGTGGTGCTGGTGCTGTTCGGCCGGGACGACGCGGACCTGGATGTCTTCCACGCCTCGCACCGCGAGCGCTACCAGGACGCCCTGGAGGAGGTGTTCCTCCAGGACGCCGACATGCGCCAGGGAGACACGGAGCCGTTCGGCTTCCGGGACGGCATCTCGTTCCCCTACATCAAGGGCGTGCCCACCACGCGCACGGCGGATGCGCTCGGCCTGCCCGTCAACGCGGGGGAGTTCATCCTCGGCTACCCGAACGCGTACGGCCAGTACCCCTTCTCGCCCCGGGTGCCGCGCGCTCAGGATCCCCGCGACCTGCTGCCCGAGGTGCCCCGCTCGCAGAGGGTGCCCGGAGAGCCCCGGCCCAAGGACCTGGGACGCAACGGCACCTACCTGGTCATCCGCAAGCTGCGCCAGGACGTGAAGGGCTTCTGGAAGTTCGTCGAGGAGAACAGCCGCGTCCCGGGCAGGAGCGTGGAGGAGAACGAGGCGAGCAAGGAGTTGCTGGCCGCGAAGCTGATGGGTAGGTGGAAGAGTGGCGCGCCGCTGGCGCTGTGCCCGATGAAGGACGATCCGAAGCTGGGCGGGGACGCCACGCGCAACAACCACTTCGAGTTCCGGGAGGACCCGTATGGGACGAAGTGTCCCCTCAGCTCGCACGTGCGCCGCGCGAATCCCCGGGACACGCTCGTCGAGGATCCCCAGAAGTCCATCCAGCTGACGGCCCGCCACCTCATCATCCGCCGGGGCCGGCCCTATCGCGACGCGCTGCCCGGTGGAGAACAGGAGCAGGGGCTGATGTTCGTGGCGCTCAACACCAACCTCGGGCGCCAGTTCGAGTTCATCCAGCAGACGTGGATGAACAACCCCAAGTTCAACGACCTGTACGACAGCAAGGATCCCATCGCCGGAGACAACTACGATCCCGAGTACCCGGGGGATGATCCGAAGAACTACACCGCCGTGGTCCCCGGCTTCCCGGTGCGCCAGCGCATCTCCGGCCTGCCGCGGTTCGTGCACATGCGGGGCGGCGACTACTTCTTCATGCCTGGCATCAAGGCACTGCGGTACCTGGGCTCGGAGCGCGCGCGATGAGCTCCCGATTCGTCCGGTGGCTCACCGGCGCGGACACGCAGCGGGCGGTGTTTGGATTCCTGCGCAGACACCACCCCAACCTCATGCTGGGCAAGCGGGCGCTGGTGACGCGGGCCGAGGACGTGAACGAGGTGCTGAAGACAGACGCGGTCTTCGGGGTCACGGAGATCTACGCCGAGCGCATGGAGCGCACCACGGGGGCCTTCTTCCTGGGCATGGAGAACACGCCCCAGTACCAGCGGGAGGCCTCGCTCTCCCGGAGGGCCGTGCGTCCGGAGGACCTGGAGCGCATCCGGAGCATGGTGCGCGAGCATGCAGGGCAGCTCATCGCCCAGGCGCGTCCCACGGGGAGGCTGGACGTGGTGAACGGGCTCGTGCGCCCGGTGGCGGTGGGGATGGTGGACCGCTTCTTCGGTGTGCCGGGGCCGGATGTGGAGACGATGAAGCGGTGGATGCGCATCATCTTCTGGGACATCTTCCTCAACCCGGGCAACGACGCGGACGTCACGGCGCGGGCGAAGGCGGCCAGCGCGGAGCTGAAGACATACATGGAGGGCCTCATCGCCCAGCGGAAGGCCGGGCTGGCCACCGAGGGCCGTGACGACTTCCTCACGCGGCTGCTGCGCATGCAGGAGGACGAGGCCACGCGCCTGGACGACGACGCGGTGAGGCGCAACGTGGGCGGCATCATCGTCGGCGCGGTGGATACCAGCTCCAAGGCGCTGACCCAGCTCGTCAACGAGCTGCTGGAGCGTCCCGAGGCACTGGGAGAGGCCGGGAGCGCGGCCCGGGCGGGGGACACGGCACGGGTGGCGGCCCATGCCTTCGAGGCGCTGCGGTTCGACCCGCACAACCCCATCCTGCTGCGCACGTGCCACGAGGACTACGTGCTCGCGAGGGGCACGGACAGGGAGATGCGGATTCCGAAGGGCACGCTCGTCATCGCCTCGACGATTTCGGCGATGTTCGATCCGGAGGTGATGCAGCACCCGGACGAGTTCCGGGTGGAGCGACCGCCCCAGGGCTACATGCACTTCGGCCGGGGCCAGCACACCTGCTACGGGGAGCGCCTCAATCACATCGTCCTGCCCGAGGTGCTCGGGTGCCTGCTGCGGCTGCGCAACCTGCGGCGCGCGCCGGGCGGCGAGGGACGGATGCGATTCGAGGGCCCCTTCCCGGACCGGCTGGTGGTGGAGTTCGACGCGGGCTGACCTCGCTAGAGTGGCGGGCCTCCATGGGAGGCCCTGATGACGTCGCGCTCGAAGGTGACGGTGCTGTCGCTGCTGCTCCTGCTGTCCACCGGCTGCGCCTCGCTGACACCACTGCCCGGCAGAGGGATGAACCTACGCTACGCGCACGGCGAGGCCGACGCGCCTTCATGGGCCGGGAACCATCAGCAAGGCGCGAGCGTGGCGGTGGGCCCTGGCCGTGCGGAGGAGACCGCAGAGGCCAACGCCCTCGCGGCCCACCTGGCGTTTCGCGGTGCACTGGGCGAAGTGGCCGGCACCCTCCGCCACCTCTCCAGTGAGCTCTCCAGGCTGGAGAAGAGCCACTGGGGCATCGCGGGAAAGGGGGCGGGCCTCTTCCTGCCCCATGTGGAGTACGGCCAGCGCCAGCTGCGGTGGATGGAAACCGAGCTCGCCACCGCCACCCGGCTGGCCCACACGGCCTCGGAGGTCGAAGAGGAGGAGATGCAGCTGGCACTGCTGCGCATGGCGGGCCCACGGCTCGAGGCCGCCATGTTGGGCTCGCTGCTGCTGGCGGCCTGGGTGGACGTCCTCCACCTGCTCGATGTGGCCTTCAAGCACGGCTACAACTCGTTGGAGACGCTGTTCGTGGAGATGGACCGCTGGCAGAAGATGGTGGAACCGGCCATGACCGCACTGGCCTCGCAAGAGCCAGGGCAGGTGGATGCAGCGGCGCAGGACCTGCCCGCGCTGATGGGCCACCTGTCCGGCGAATTCAACGTGACGGCGCAGCGCCTCCACTCGGGGCTGCGGAATATCCAGAAGGTGATGGCGCTGGCGCAGCTCATGGAGATGGTGACCATGGTGTCGGCGATGAAGTTCTCGCTGCCTCGGCTGGGACCGTCGGTCCCCGTGACCCTGGGAGTGGGCATGGTGATGGGCGGCGACGGGGTGATGATGGGCACACGCATCGTCGTCTCCGCCGAGTGGGTGGAGATGATGCGGCGGCTGGTGCGGGCGGGTGTCCTCTCGCTGCCAACCGTGAGCGCGGCGGTGCGGATTCAGGCCGGCCAGGTATTGATGGCCGAAGCACACGACGAGCTACCGCGCGGCGTGCGCGAGGCGCTGGGCGACAGCCCCGAAGTACGGGGCATGCGGGTGACGGGTAGAACGGGGGCAGGCATGGCCGAGCCACCGCGACACCACGTCCTGCCCAAGGAGTTCCGAGAGTGGTTCGAGAAGCGCGGCTTCACCGGCGAGATGAGCATCGACCAGTTTTGCGTCAAGCTGGAGCAGGCACACCATCAAGCCATCCACGGCGGTGGGAACTGGAAGCTGGGGCGCCTATGGCCTGGTGAATGGAACCGGATGATCATGGAGACACTGCTCGAAGCCGAGACGACGGCCGGCCGGATGTTGACGCAACATGAGATTCTGGGAACAGTCGCGAAGCGAATGAAGGACTACGACATCCCCATGAAGTTCCTCCCGTGGAGGGGGCGATGAGCGACGGGCAGTCCTGGCAGGGCAACTGGAAGGTACGCCTGTATGAGCGGGTCCGCGAGCGCGGCTACGATTCGCTCACCGCCTTCGCGGATGCACGCCCTGCTGTCCCGCTACACTTGCTGGCTGAGGAACTCGGCAAGGATGATGTCGCGGGTGTGCAAGTATTGAACGGGCTGCTCGCCGAGGCGGAGCGGCGCAAACAGCTCACGCGTTTTGTGCGCGATGTATTCACACGCCTGTGGTCCCAGAGCGTCCCTGACGGCTGGCCGTCCGTGCTGGACGACGCGAACCGATTCAAGGTTGCCGAAGCGCTCGGCTCGTGGATTGCCTACACTCCGGAAAACCACAAGGAGCGCGCCAGACAGGTCAGGACAGCGCTCCTCGCCACGCCGCCTCCGGCCGGTTGGCGCCCGCTCGGCCCCGACGACGAGTTGCTGCTCACACTCCTGCCCGATGAGGAAGCCTGAGCAGCGGAGCTCCGCCCCGTTCACCGGCGCTCCGGGTACCTCCGCCGGAACTCCTCGCGCAGGGACTCGAGGTAGGCCGGGGCCTCCGGTGTGCCCTCCGCGGGCGCCCAGGGCGCGAAAGCCTTGTCATGGGCCGGTGCGTACGGCCCGTTCTTCACCTCGTAGATGACGGTGTCCGGCGCCAGGGCCACCAGCCCGTGGAAGATGCCCGGAGCGAGGTCCACCCCGAAGTGCTCGCCCCCCGCCTCCAATGACAGACAGTCGCGCACGCGCCCATCGTCCTCGAAGGTGAAGAAGGCCAGCGCCCCGCGCAACAATATCCACGCCTCGGCCTTGGGCGGCTCCAGGTGCCGGTGCGGCCGCACGTAGCTGTCCGGCTGGACGACGTTGAACATCCGGTGCAGCGGATCCGCGTCGCTCTTGTGGAACGGTTGGATGATGCGGCGGCGGAGGACCACCAGCTCCCCTTCCGGGGCATCCAGGGCACGTCGGTAGGAAGCGCTCATGGCCCCGAGCGGAGCACAGGTGCGCTCCGCCGGCCAGCCCGCACCTCGCCTCCCTCACGGATGCGGCGGGTGGGGCGCTTCCTGTCCTCCCAGGCGGCGCAGACTCGCCTGGGCCCGTTGCTCATAGACCCGCATCCCGTGCTCCCGCGCGAAGCGGATGGCCTCGAGGAACGCCGCACGCGCCTCGTCCTCGCGGCCCGCCAGCCGCAGCAGCTCGCCCCGGACGCGGTGCAGCTCCGGCAGGTACGAATACTCCTCCGTCACCGCCGGCCACGTGAGCGCCTCGTCCACCGCGGCCAGTCCCTCCTGCGCCTGTCCCAGCCTCAAGTGGATGTGGGCCAGCATCCCCAGGTTGTGGTGCATCCCCGCGACGATGCCCGAGCGCTGCCACCCCTCCAGCACCTGCCGCATCTGCACCAACCCCTCCTGCGGCCGTCCCAGCTCGGCCAGGGCCCACCCCCGCATCGCCGCGGGCCACAGGTACCACAAGAGGAAGCGGTGCTCGCGCGCGAGCGGAATGCATTGCTCGACCAGGCCCAGCGTCGTGCGCGCATCCCACCGCAACTGGCTGCCGATGGCGCAGTACGTCAGCGCGAGCGCCGTCGTGTGCGGGTGGCCGATGCGGCCCGCCAGCTCCAGCGCCTCGCGGGTGAAGCGCTCGGCCCGCTCCTCCTGTCCGGACACCGAGAGCGGCAGCGTCGCGTACGCCAGTGCGCCCACGCGCGGGTTCACCCACTGCCGGATGGCGAGCGCCCGGTGCTGCTCGAGGCTCACCTCCGGCACCGCCAACGCCTGCTCCAGGTGCTTCAGCGCGGTGTCCACCTGCCCCCAGGTGAACAGGTCCGTGGCCATCATCCGGTGCCCCATGGCGAGCAGCTCCGGCTTGTGCTGGCGCTCGCCCAGCTTCACCAGCAGCTCGGCCACCTCGTGCGAGTCGTGCGACTTGCCCCGCGCGAAGTAGTACGCGAAGGAGCCCCAGAAGCTCAGCTCCAGGCGGGGCAGCTCCTCGCCCACCTCGCGGAAGAGGGCCTGCACCCGTGTGTACGTGCGCTCCACCTCGGGCGAGCGGTAGCCCTGCACCTGCACCAGCGGCATGCCCAGGGCGATGAGCAGTTGCAGCTCGTCGCGCGTCAGCACCGGGGCATCCGGCAGGTTGCGCAGCAGCTTCAACGCCTGCGACAGGTGGCTCACCGCTTCCTCGTTCGCCGAGCGCTGGCTCGCCCGCATCCCCGCCAGCTTCCAGTAGTGGATGGCCAGCTTCAGCTCCCCGGCCTCGGTGTAGTGGTGGGCCAGCAGCTCCGGCCGCGTCTCCGCCACCGCGGGGAAGTGCGTGCTCAGGGATTGGGCGATGCGCTGGTGGTACTGCCGCCGCGCGCTCCGGGGCAGCGACTGGTAGGCGGCCTCCTGGATGAGGGCGTGGCGGAACTGGTAGCCGGGCTCGGACTCGTCGTCCCGCGCCTGGAGCAGCCCCGCGGCCATCAACCCCGCCAGGTCCCTGCGCAGCACCGTGCCCCGGAGCCCCGTCAACTGCGCGAGCAGCGCCGAGGAGAAGCTGCGCCCCACCACCGCGCACAGCTGCGCCAGCTGCTTCTGCCGGCGCGGCAGCGAGTCCAGCCGGGCCAGCAACAGCTCCTGCAGGGTGACGGGGATGGAGGCCGACGCCCCGCCCTCCAACATCACCCGCGTCATCTCCTCCACGAAGAGCGGAATGCCGTCCGTGCGCTCCACCAGCTGCGCCACCACGTCCGCGGGCAGCTCCTGGCCCCGCGTCACCTCCCTCACCAGCTGCTCGGTGCGGGACGCGGACAGCCGCTCCAGGGGGATGCGCTGGAAGGCCGCGTGCTGGGCCCAGGGCGGGCGGAACTCGGGGCGGGCACTGAGGACGAAGAGCAGGCTCGCCCGCTCCACGAAGCCAATCAGGAAGCTCAGCAGCTGCAGCGTGGACGGGTCCGCCCAGTGCAGATCCTCCACCATCACCAGCACCGGACGCTCGCCCGCGTTCTCCATCAACAGGGTGGCCAGGGCCGCCAGCGTCTCGTCCTTCTGCCGCTGGGGGGTGAAGCGCAGGTGCGGCGAGTCCTCCCGCACCGGCAGCGACACCAGCGAGGCCAGCAAGCGCACCTGCATGGGCGTCAGGCCCCGCTTCTCCAGGTGCCGCTCCACCGCGCGCAGGTTCTCCTGGGGCGAGCGCTCCGGGCTCAACCATACGCGCTGCAGCATCTCGATGACGGGGTGCAGGGCGCTGGTGCTGTACTGGTGCCAGCACTGGAGCCGCAGGAGGATGGGCTTGTCCGGCAGCACCCGCTCGCGCAGCTCCTGGATGAGGCGGGACTTGCCGATGCCGGCCTCGCCGCACAGCAGCACGTAGCCGCCATGCCCCTCGCGGGCCCGCGCCCAGGCGGCGAGCAACTGCCCCAGCTCCTCCTCGCGGCCCACCAGCGGGCTCAACTCGCCCGTGGGCAACCGGGTGCCGGCCGCGCGCGAGCGGCCCAGCACCTGGTGCACCTCGAGGGTGCGCCGCCCGTCGAAGGCCCGGGCACCGAGCGGCCGGGTGTCGAAGGCGCGCCGCACCAGGCTGTGGGTGCTGGGGCCCACCACCACCTCGCCCGGCCCGGCCTGCCGCGCCAGCCACGCGGCGATGCGCGGCGCCTCGCCCTGGATGGTGGGCGTGTGCCCCCGAAGCTCCGGGAGGATGTCGTCCAGCACCACCGGGTCCGTGTCGACGCCCACCCGCACCGCCAGCTCCGCGGACGTCCCCGGCGGCAACCGCGCCTGGAGCGCCGCGAGCACCACCGGGGGCAGCTCCAGCCCCGCCCGCACCGCGCACTCCGCGTCGCCCTCCTTCGCCACCGGGTAGCCGAAGCACGCCAGCACCTCGTCTCCCAGGCACAGGGTGATGAAGCCCCCATGGCCTTGAATGGCCTCGGAGGCCGAGCGGTGGAAGGCCGCCTCCAGCTCGCCGAAGTCCTCCGGGTCCAGCGCCTCGGCCAGCGCGCTGAGCCCCGTCACATGGCAGTGCAGCAGCGTCACCTGCCGGCGCTGCGGGGCCGTCGAGCGCTGCGGCGCCCGGCCCGGCCGCAGGTTCTCCTCCAGCTCGCGCAGCTCCTCGCGCAGCTCCTCGGCCGGCAGCAGGCGCTTCTCGGGGTCCTTCTCCAGCAGCACGGACAGCAGCGACTCCAGCTCCCAGGGCAGCTCCGGGTTGCGCTCGCGCGGCGAGGGCACCGGCTCCAGGGAGAGCACCTTCGCGCGCAGCTCGCCCACCATCAGGTGAGGATAGGGCAGCTCTCCGGTGAGCAGCTCGTACAGCATGACGCCCGCGGCCCAGATGTCGGTGCGCGCGTCCACCTTCTCCCCGCGCCACTGCTCCGGGGCCATGTAGGGCGGCGTGCCGGCCGTGGGCAGCTCCGGCTGCTCGGAGGCCAGGCCCGGCGCGGGCGCCAACCACGCCAGTCCGAAGTCCAGCAGCTTCACCGTGCCCTGGCGGGTGATGAAGACGTTGCTCGGCTTGAGGTCGCGGTGGACGATTTGATGCTCGTGCGCGTGCGCCAGGCCCGCGGCCACGTCGCGCATGATTTCCAGCGTGCGCGTCAGCGGCAGACTGCGCTCCCGGCGCACCAGGTCCGCGAGCGACTCGCCCCCGAGACATTCCATGACGAGGAAGGGGACGGTGGGCTCGCCGGGCCCCCCGCTCCACTCCGACACGTCGAAGATGCGGACGATGTTCTCGTGGTCCAGCCGCGCGATGGCCCGGGCCTCCCGCAGCCCCATGCCGGCCAGCTCCTCGCGCGGGAAGAGGAACTTGAGGGCCACCACGCGCTGCAGCTCCTCGTCCTGGGCCCGGAAGACCTGGCCCATGGCGCCCTCGCCCAGCGACTCGAGAATCTCGAACCGGCGCCCGTCCGCGCCTCCCAGCCGGTCTCCCGGCAGCAGCCGGCGGAACGGCGTGGGCACGTCGGAGCTCAACACCTCGTTCAGGAACGAATCGCCGAAGTCCAGCTCGTCGTCGAAGTCGAAGTCGCCATCGAGCTCCAGCCCCTCCTCGAGCCCCTCCTCGAGTCCGGCCTCGGCGTCCTCCCCATGGGGAGCCCCCGGCTCCTGGCCGTCCCGCGCGCCATTGCGTCCCATGGTGCTTCCCCCCGCCCCTCTCGATGAAAACTAGGGGCGCCCAGAAGGCCGGGCAACGCGCCCACCCGGCGGGGAGGGGGAGACGTCGCCTTTCCACCGTCATTCCCGCCCGGCTGGCTGGCCTTGACGGCGGACCCCTCCGCGTCCAGCAACGGAGCAGGCGGGCCCTTCTCGGGGAGAAGTGGCCATCCCGTGCAACGCGCACCAAATCACACACATCACACCAGGGAGACGTGGACTCCACCGGTTAGAGGCGGGAACCGGAGCTCCCTTCCTGGAGAAGCCCGGATCGCTCTCTCTCTCCCCTCCCTGCGGAAAGGACAGGACGAATCATGAGCACCATTCTTCTCGTTGATGACGAACCCGAGCTCCTCGATCTCTACACGGAAGTGTTGGAGCTGATGGACCATCGCGTGCTGCGTGCACATGATGGAAGGGAGGCGCTGGAGATCGCCCACGCGCGGCGGCCGGACCTCGTGGTGACGGACTGGCAGATGCCCCGGATGAGCGGGGTGGAGTTGTGCCAGCGGCTCGTGCAGGACGAGCAGCTGTGTGACGTGCCCGTCATCATGCACAGCGCCGCGACGGATCCCCACGCGCCCGGTGTGACGGCGTTCCTCTCCAAGTGCTCGGAGCTGAGCGAGTTTGAAGAGGTGGTCAACCGGGCGCTCTCGGACTCGGGCGTGTACCCGCAGGGGCCGCCGCCGCGCGGTCCGTACCTGGAGTGGGAGCACGAGCAGGTGTGCTCCATGGGCCAGTAGGGCCCGGACAGAGCGGGTGACCGAGCGGGCCGGAAGAAATTCTTCCGGCCCGCGTGCTTTTCGCGGGGTGGCCCCCTCTATCCAGGCAGGAGGCCACACATGCCACGCATCGACTCTGGAATCAGCCGGGAGTTCACGGATCTCATCGCGCCGCACAGGGCCTTGTTGAGGGGGCTCGCGCACAAGCTCTGCCGCAACGGCGGGGTGGAGCCCGAGGATCTGATGCAGGACACGCTGGAGCGCGCGCTGGTGCACTTCGAGCTGTTGCGCGGCTGGAGCGAGGGCACGCGCCGCGCGTGGTTGTGCACCACGCTCCAGCGGCGCTTCCTGGACCACTGCCGGCGCCAGCGCACGGAGAGCCACGAGGGGCCCACGTTGGAGCTGCTGCAGGCGCCCGTGCTCGTGCGCGAGCCGCGCCAGTGGCACCCCTGGGAGCGCGTCTCCGAGGAGGAGTTGCACCAGGCCATCTCATGTCTGCGCTCCCCGCTGCGGGAGGCCTTCGAGCTACACACGGCGGGCATGCGCTACAAGGACATCGCGAAGCGGCTCGGCACCACGCCGGGGACGGTGGGCTTCTGGCTGCACCAGGCCCGGCTCGAGCTGAGGAGCCTCTTGCGGCCGCTCGCCACGGAGCGCGCGGAAGAGCTCGCGGCCTGAGCGGCCAAAGCCAGACAAAATCCCCGCACAAGAATTCCCACACCGCGCGTCATGAAGCCGGCACCCGCTGCCAATCAGTAAAACCCCCAAGCCCAAAGACAGACACCCATGAACTCGCCCATGCGTCAGACGAATCCCGTTGCCCCGAGCTCCTCCTCCTCCTCCCGCGCCGGCGGGAGCCGCCAGGGCTGGCGCCCGCGCCTGGTGCGCACGCTGGCGGAGCACCCGAAGCGCGACTACTGGCTGGAGCGCGTCCCCGAGACTCCCGGCCGCTACCAGGTGCGCGGCGTGACGGGCGTCATCTTCATCCTCTTCGGGCTGATGAAGTCCTTCGACTTCACGCTGCCCATCCTCGTGGGCGCGCCGGGGCTGCACGTGCACACGGGCGTGGAGGGCTTCGCGCAGTTGATCGCCGGGCTCGGCATCCCCTTCCCGCTGTTCAACGCGGCGATGGTCATCACCATGGAGATAGTGCTCGGCCTGGGGCTCATCCTCGGTGCGTGGATGCCCGCGACGCGGCTCATCACCCGCCTGTGCGCCCTGCCGCTGGCGGTGGACATGATGATGGCGCTGCTGGTGGGCATCCGCCAGGTCCAGGGCAACCCGGTGGTGCTCGGGGGCTTCCCCATCATGAATCAGTTCTGGCGGCTGCCGCTGGAGCTGGGCCTGCTGGCCGGCATGGTCTACCTGCTGTGGCGGCCCGCGGCCCGGGCGGTGGCCCCGCGGCTGGTGCCCGTGCCCGCGCGTGAGGGCTGAGCGGCGGGCAGGCGAGCACCCCGCGCCCTGGTCTCCTGGCGAGCGGCGGGCCAGGAAGCCGGGGTGCTCGTGTATTCGAAGCAACCGCACGGCTCAAACCTGGAACTCCAGGAAGGAGCTACAGGCCCGCCCTGCTTCCCACCGAGCAGGGGACCGAGGCCACCGAGCCGTTACACGGCCCGTGCGTAGTTTCACCCCCGCACCACAACGCAGCACGGAGGGGTCTCCATGACACCGACTCTCACGACCAGCGCTTATGTGCTTCACAACCTCGGCCTCGCGGCGGGCTTCGGCGGTTCGCTCTTCGGCCGTGTCGCCCTCAACCCGTCGGCCCGGCTCATCAACGACAAGCAGGAGCGGGCGAAGATCGTCAACGCGGCCTGGAACGGCTACAACATCATCAACGCCGTGGGCCTGGGCGCCACCGCCCTCACCTGGCTCATCGGCCGCTCCAAGATTTCCGGCCGCTCCATCTCCGCCAGCGCGCGCAAGCTGGTCCTCGTGAAGGACTTCCTGATGGGCGCCACGCTCGTCAGCGGTGTCATCAACCTCATCGGCGGCGGCTTCCTCGCCAAACGCGCCCTCCAGGACGGCATCGCCATGGAGTCCGGCGGCCAGGCCGCCGATGACGCGCCGGATGACGTGAAGAGCGCCACCAGGCTCGTCAACTGGCTGGGCGTCTTCAGCCTCGCCACCATGGCCGGCCTCATCGGCGTGTCCACGTGGCTGGACAACACCGCCCAGGCCAGCGGCAAGTGGAAGTTCATCGCCCGCGCCCTGCCGTGAGCACGCTGCCGGCGCAATGACAGACACATGACAGACCGTTGAAGCCACGGCCTCCGCGCGCCCTGCGAGCGGGGGCCGTCGTGTTTCCGCGCCGTGCAACCCGCCCCCGGGCGAGCCGCTCGCCCGCCTGCTCTCCAGCGTGGGCAGCGGCGGTGGGCGGGCCGGAGTGGCACGCAAGCCCGCTCCCCAGCGGCCCGCGCGGTGCACACCCTCTGCCGCGAGGGGGGGTTGAATGGGCTGGCGGGAACGGACTCGGGTCCTGGTATGTGCGTGTGCGGTTCTCTTCGTGGCGGGCTGTGATTCCACCGGAGGCGAGGTGGAGCCGCCCGCGTCCGAGGCGCCCGCGACGGAGACGCCCGTGCCCGATGACGTGCCCACGCCGCCGCCCGAGCCTCCGGTGGTGGTGACGCCCGTCGAGCCGCCACCTCCACCCGAGGAGCCGAGGCCGCCACCGCCCATGTTCCAGCCGGGCTTCCACCAGGCGCTGCGCTGGTCCTACAGCACGGGCGGCGTGACGTTCCGCCTGCGCGTGCCGGTGGGCCGGGCCGGAGAGCGGGTGCGGCTCGCGTTCCGCGCGGGAGATGGGAGCCTGGTGCTGCGCAAGGCCACGGTGGCGCTGGCGGGGCCGAATGGCTCGCTGGCCTCGGCGCCGGTGGCGGTGACGTTCTCCGGCACGCCGGGCTTCTCCGTGGCCGCGAGGACGCGCGTGGTGTCCGACCCCGTGCCGCTGCCCGTGCAGTTCCGCGACGAGCTGGCCGTGTCCTTCGAGGTGCAGGGCGCGCTGGGCGTGAGCGCCATCCATGCGCTGCCGGGCAGCTATGTGCGCTCGGGCGCCTACGCGGGCGTCACGGGCCCGCTGGGGGGCACGCCGTGGGACAGGGCCGTGGGACTGGCCACGGTGGACGTCGAGGGCCCGCCCGCCCGCGCCTTCGTGGCCCTGGGGGACAGCATCACCGAGGGCTACATCGACGAGCAGGACGACACGCGCCAGGCCTGGCCCTCCGTGGCCCAGGCGCAGCTGGGCGTGCCCATCGTCAACGCCGGTGTGTCGGGCCAGGGCTTCTACGACGCGCTGCGGAACCTGGACGCCGAGGTGCTCTCGCTCCAGGGCATCACCGACTGCATCGTCCTGCTGGGCACCAATGATTTGAGCGCACTGGACATGGGCGGCCTGAAGTCGCGGATGAACACGCTCGTGTCGCGGCTGCAACCCTTCTGCCGCCTCTGGGTGGGGACGCTCCTGCCCAAGGAGAAGAGCAACCACGGCAGCTACGAGGTGGTGAAGCAGCAGCGGCTGGAGCTGAACGCGTGGATTCGCGCCACCTTCCCGGACGTCATCGACTTCGAGGCGGTGACGCGCCAGCCGGGCAACGTGCACCTCTTCCTGGACGGGCTGGAGGTGGACGGCATCCACCCGAGCGTCGAGGGCCACCGCGTCATGGCCACCGAGGCGGCCCGGGTGCTGCGAGAAGCAGGCGTGCAACCTGGCCCGGGCGTGCTGCGGCCCGCCGAAGGGGCGCCCTGAGGGCACCTCCAGGTCGAACGGCTCGCCAGGAGGAGGGCGGGCCGTTATGTCTCGCGGTGCCGGACCCCCGGCACGGCCCCATGACGAACACCTGGTACGACGCAGTGGTGGTGGGCTCCGGCTTCGGCGGACTGGCCACGGCCCTGGAGCTCACCCGGAGGGGCGCCCGTGTGGCGCTCTGCGAGACCCTCAACTACCCGGGAGGCTGCGCCAGCACCTTCCGCCGGCATGGCTACGCCTTCGAGGCGGGCGCCACCCTCTTCTCCGGGCTCGACGAGGAGCAGCTCTTCGGGCGGTGGGTGCGCCAGCTCGGGCTGGACGTGACGGTGGACTGGTTGGATCCGATGGTGGAGCTGCGCACCCCGGCCATGCGGCTGGAGGTGTACCGCGACCGCCAGCGGCTGATTGAGCAGCTGTGCGCCTTCCCCGAGGCCCCCGCGGACGCCGTGCGCGGCTTCTTCACGCTGCAACAGCAGGTGGCCCAGGCGCTGTGGCCCCTGTTCGATGATCCTTCGCTGCTGCCGCCGCTCGACGTGCGCGCGCTGCTGCGGCATGCCTCGCGAGCCCTGCGGTACACCCCGCTGGTGCGCTGGATGGGGCGGCCCCTGGGCTCCGTCCTGGAGCGGCTCGGGCTGCTGCGCTTCACCCCGCTGCGCACGTACCTGGACGCGCTCTGCCAGATTACCGTGCAGTGCGCCGCCGCCGAGGCCGAGGCGCCCTTCGCGCTCGCGGCCATGGACTACTACTGGCGAGGCACCGGGCACGTGCGGGGAGGGATTGGCCGGCTGGCCAGCGCGCTCGCGGGGGCGGTGACCGCGGGGGGTGGCGAGGTGCTGTACACCAACCGGGTGAAGTCGCTCGAGGCCGTGCCAGGAGGGTGGAAGGTGTCGGCGCGCCGGGGCGAGCTGCTCGCGCGCCACGTGGTGGCCAACGTGCTGCCCCAGGGGCTGACGCGGCTGCTGGGCCTCCCGCCCGAGCAACTGCCCCCACGCCTGCGGGAGCTGGCCGGACGGGTGGCGGATGGCTGGGGCGCGGTGATGTTGTACCTCGTGGCGCGAGCGCCCGGGGACGCGTCACCGGGTGCGCACCACCTGGAGCTGGTGCAGAACGAGCAGGCCCCCTTCGTCGAGGGCAACCACCTGTTCGCCTCGCTCAGCGGCGAAGCGGATACGGGCCGGGCGCCGCCGGGACACCGCACGCTCACGGTGTCCACCCACGTGCCGCTGCGCTCGCTGACGGGGCGGCCCGAGGAGGAGCAGGCGCGCATCATCTCCACGATCCAGGAGCGGATGCGGCAGGGATTGAGGCGCCTAGCACCCGAGTGGATGGAGAACCTGCAGCACGAGATGACGGCGTCCCCGCGCACCTTCGAGCGCTTCACGCAACGCGAGGCGGGCGCGGTGGGCGGAGTGCCCCGGCGGGCCGGGCTGTACCACTACCGCACCCTGGGGCCGAGGCCCGTGATGGACGGGCTGTGGCTCGTGGGGGACTCGGTGTTCCCGGGGCAGAGCACGCTGGCCACGGCGCTCGGAGGCGTGCGCACCGCCGCGTGCATCGCGCGCGGGTGACGCCCCGGATGGCTCAGTCTCCCTCGAAGCGCACGCCCGCGGCCTTCGCCTCGGCCACGAGCGTGTCCACCTTCTCGAGGTAGGCCTCCATGTCCGCCTTTCGCTCCAGGCCTCCCGAGGACATGTAGCGCACGGTGCCGAAGATCTCGCGCTCGCCCCAGGGCCGGTCGTGCAGGCCGAACAGCCAGCCCACGTTCGCGTAGGAGTTCGCGTCGCGCCCGTCCAGGAAGTACCGGTTGTTGAGGGCCAACGTCGTGGCGTGGGCGTGCTCGGGGGTGCTGCTCCACTCCAATATCTTCTTCCCCCAGTACATGCGCATGGCGTTGTGCATGTAGCCCGTGTAGCGCATCTCCCGCGTGGCGGCGTTCCAGTACGGGTCGTGCGTGCGCGCCTGCTCCAGTTGCTCGCGCGAGTACGGGTGGCGCCGCTCGTCGCCACGGTGCTTGTCCAATGTCTTGCGCGCCCAATCGGGCACGCACGCGAAGGTGTCGTAGTGGGGCGAGTACTCGGCGAAGTTCTGCGCCAGCTCGCGCCGGACGATGAGCTCCTCGAGGAAGCTCTCGCGCTGGTTGTCCGCGGCCTTGGACTCGCGCGCCGCGAGCGCCACCTCCACCGGGCTCACCTGACCGAAGTGGAGGTATTTGCTCATGTGCGAGACGTGCGTCGTCTCCGGGTGGGGCCGGCTCTCCTCGTACTCGGGGAGGTGCTCGGTGAGGAACTTGCGCAGCAGGCGCTTCGCCTCGCTCGTGCCGCCCCGGAAGCGGTGGCTCACGGGAGGCACGGTGCGGTCCAGGTCCAGCTTCGCCAGCACCGCGTCGAGGTCCTCCAGATCGAGTCCCTTGACACCGAGCCCCAGCGAGTCCGTCTTCAGCGGCGTGGGCGAGAGCTCCACGAGGTACGCGCTCCAGAGGCGGTGGATTTTGGGGCGGAGGGTGCGCGCGGCGTACTCGGCCTTGCCCGAGGCGGCCTCCACCGGCACCACCACGTCGCCCTCGACTTGAATCACCGGGCAGGAGGCCTTCTCCGCCACGGACTTGCGCCACAGCTTCTGGTGACGCAGGTAGCCCCGGTCACACACCACGAGCGCGGCCTTCTTCGCGAGCTTCAGCGCCACCTCGTCCGGAGCACCGCGCTGGAGCACGAGGGGAATCTTCCGGCGAGCCAGCGTGCGCTGTGCGTCCTGGAGCCCCTCCAACATGAAGCGGTAGTGACGGACGTTGGCCTCGGGGTAGCCGTCCATGAGGCCGAAGCCCACGAGCAGCGGCAGCTTCGCCTCGTTGGCACGTTGGATGGCGTACTCGAGCGCCGGGTTGAACTCCGCCCGCTGGCTCTGCTGCATCCAGTAGAGGATGTAGTCGCCGGTCCTGGGCTCGTGCGTGTTGAGTTGCTGGATGCGGCTCTCTTCGATGGTCCTGCTCGCCATGGCTCCCTTTCTATAGAAGCGCCCGCTCCACGGCCAGGAATGACCCTTCTCCGTGACGGAGCTTCCGCGTTAAGAGAGAAGTAGAAAGCCCTCAGGAGAAGGATTCATGCGCTGGCGAGGCGTGCTCATGTCCACGGTGTGGATGGTGATGGGGACGGGGTGTCCAGAGACATGGCGGGAAGGTGGCACCATCGACCGGGCCATGGCGAAGGACCTCGCGGAGGAGATGCACCGGCATGACTGCTACTTGAGCGAGGAGGAGTGGAAGAGTCGATGTGAGGTTCCCCCAGAGCTGTGGGAGGACAAGAAATGCCCTCATGCGTGTCAGTTCGAGGTCGACCCATGAGCCGTTGGCGCATGGCGCTGGCCCCCTTGCTGGGCCTCTTCCTGCTCCTGCCCCTCGCCTGGGCCATCCATACGGCCATGCTCGGAGGATTGCGGCCGGCTCCCGAGGTGAAGCTCGTTCCGATGCTCTCCCCCGGAGAGCGCCAGAGCCTGATGAGCTACCAGCGCCCTTGCAAGGGCCGCGCGGACTGCGAGCCGCCGCTCACGTGCTTCTTCAATGCGCGCTCCATGTGGAGGTACTGCACCGACAGCCGGTGCATGACGGATCAGCAGTGCTCGGAAGACATGGTGTGCCGCACGATGGAGACGCGGAAGGGAGGTCCCCGCCTGCGCCAGTGCACGCTGGTGGGCGTGCGCAAGGAGGGGGAGCCATGCCTGGACATGTCCGATTCACGAGAAGCGTCATGTGAACGGGGCCTGCTGTGCCAGGACCGCCGGTGTGGCCGGCCCTGCCGGGTGGAAGAGCCTGAAAGCTGTCCGGAGGGATTCTTCTGCCGCGAGGGCCTCGATGGGCCTTCCTGCCTGCCCACGTGTGAGGGCCGTGCGTGTCCAGAGGGCCAGGACTGCATCCAGCCCAGCGGCGAGAAAGGTGTGTCGGTTTGCGCGCAGGTGTATGGCCAGAACTGCCAGCGGACGCCCTGCCCCGAGAGCCAGAAGTGTTCCATGTGGAATGTCTTCGACCATCCGCGCGAAGCCTGGGGGACGTGTCTCATCCGTTGTGGTGAGGAGCACACGCCTGCCTGCCCCGAGGGATTCGTCTGCCAGATGCATTATTGCAGGAAGAGCTGTGACCCGGCCGTCCCCGAGGCCTGCGGGCCTCATTACAAATGTGACCGCCTCCACACGAAGTCCGACTGGACGTGCGAGCCGGACTGGTGAGGCGCGCCGCTGGCTCTACCGGCGCAAGGACCGGGGCTCGCGCGTGTTTCGCGAGCGCGCCGAGACCGGCATGTAGCACTTGCCCCTGTACTCGGCCTGTTTGTCGTGACAGGGCGGGCGCTTGGCGAGTTCCACCCAGCAGCCCCCGTTGATCTCCACCTCGCCCTCATTGGGGATGCAGGGGGCCTTGGCCTGGTCGTCGAACGGCCTCCCAGGCAGGGGATAGGCGATGGCGCCCTGCCCCACCGCGGCCTTGTTGATCAGCGCGGGCGCACGGCGCACGGGCGAGGGCCGCACGGGCACCTCCCGCTCCACGACCCGAGGGCTCATGTCCCAATTGAACCCATACACCTCCATCTCCACCAGGTGGACGGCCAGGCGCAAGCACAGGTACACCAGGAAGCAGACCGCGAAGGTGCGCCCGCGGCTGGCGCGCGTCCACCTCCAGGCGCGCCCTGCCCGGTGCCGCAGCGCCTCCAGCGGCCCCATGGGCGGGCGCGTGAGGTGGACCCGCGCCTCTTCCCCGTTCCCCAGCCGCTCGACGGCGGCTCCGAGCAACTCGAGCGCCCCGCGCAACTGCGACAGCCTTCCCGAAGCCGGAGCCTCCTCCACCTCCAGCGCGACGTAGGGCGGCTCGGCCTGGGAGCGCAGGCGCACTCGCCATTCCTCCTGGGGCTCCACGGGCGCGCGCTCGCTCGGGATGAGCACCAGGGCCGGTTTGTCCGTGAGCACGTTGCGCGCCTCGTAGACGCGGCCCAGCTCGCGGCTCTCCGGCTCCGGCTGGCGCGTCGTGTACCGCCGGATGAGCTTGAACGGCCCCAACCACCCCTTGAAGAACCGGCTGCCCGCCATGAGCACCTCCTCGTCCCTTCTCTTGTAGCGCATCTCCCGCCTGGCGGCGTTCCAGTATGGTCAGAGCCCCCATCCAGCCCCTGGACTCCCAAGGGCGGAAGGAGCCGGACATGAAACCAAGAGTCACTCACGCCCTGTCTCTGTTGATGTGGGTGGCACTGTCGCTCGGGGCCGCACCCGCGGGAGCCCAGCAAGCGCTGCCGGTGCTGGAG
The DNA here is from genome assembly GCF_057119385.1 of Archangium sp. Taxonomy (NCBI): domain Bacteria; kingdom Pseudomonadati; phylum Myxococcota; class Myxococcia; order Myxococcales; family Archangiaceae; genus Archangium; species Archangium sp. Next base: position 72,502 of record NZ_DBNGVP010000060.1, read on the forward strand.
CCGGTGGAGGTGCGCGGCTACCAGGGGGAGGAGGGGCAAGGGCTGCGGCTGCGCTTCCAGAGGGTGAAGCCCCACCCGGCACTGGCGCTGTGGACGGTGGCGCAGGCCCGGGAGGTGGTGGCGGCGCTGGAGGAGGAATTCCAGCAGACACCCGCGAGGCCTGGACTGACGCTGCTGCCGGAGGCCCACACGCGGGCGAGGGCCGGCCTTCCACCCCTGCCAGACCTGCGGCCCTCGGCACTACTGGAGAGGCGGGTGCGCGAGGAGTACGAGGCGCTGTTGGGTGCGGCCCTGGTGGAGCTGCCCGGCTCGCTGGAGAGTGCCCGGTGGTTCCAGGCGCTGAAACTCTCGCCGCGCTACATGGGCGAGGGCGTGCGCGAGGCCGCCGTGCAACTCTTCAGCTCGCCCGCCGTGCTGCTGTCCGTGGGCACGTCCCTGGCCCTGTATGCGCTGGCCTGGGCGGCACCCGAGCCCGTGTTCTCCAAGGCGCTGGCGGGAGCAGTGACCCTGGCGCTGCTGCTGACGTACAGCGCCGCGGAGCTCTACAACGTGGGGCTGGCCTGCCTGATGCTGTACCGGGAGGCGGAAGCAGCGAGGACGCAGGAGGAGTTGGAGGCGGTGGCCGAGCGCTTCGGCAAGGCGCTGGGAGGCGTGGGGCTGCGAGTGCTGGTGACGGTGGCGGGGGCGAAGCTGGCGCGAGGGCTGCCGGAGGTGCCGAAGGGCGGGCTGTGGGCGAGTCTGTCACCGCCGCGCTTCGCCCTGGCGGGAGTGGGCGCGCGGGGAAGCGTGAGGGTGGCGGCGGGGACACGGGCTCAGGTGAGCGTGGCGGACGGGACGGTGGTGCTGATGGGCGTGACGGGGAGCACGGCGGCAACGGCGGTGACGTCGGCGGTGAGCGCGACACGGACGACGGGGGCCTGTGCGGAGTCGGGGCGGGACGGCCACCAGCGCCACCACCTGTGCACCAACAAGAATGACATCTCCGAGAGCAGCGGCGGCCCCTGGACGCCCCGGTTCGAGGAACTCTTCGAACGAGCCGGAATGAGCCTGGATGACCCGGCGAACATCGTCTACCTGCGAGACCACAAGGGACCCCATCCCGAGGCATACCACGCCGAGGTGTTCGAGCGATTGGAGCAGGCGTTGTCGGATTGTTGGCCCCGGGCTGATTGTCGAGCGAAGCTCGTGGACGAGCTCGACAGGATTGCAGGGGAGGTCTGCAAGCAGGGCTCCAAGCTCAACAAGCTCGCCACGAGAAAGCAATGACAGCGCAGACACAGCATTATAAGCTATACGACGATGTCTATATCCCGGGGCGCTGGCACTTGAGGATGCCACTCTTCGCGGATGGCGAGCCCGAGAGAGGGCGTGAGGAAGACGACCAGCGCGAGTTGTTCGACGTCTGGCGATTCAAGAAGGGCCGCGTCCTGGAGATCGACCAGCCCATCCGCTTGACCATGAAACCGGCGGGCCTCGCGCTCGAATTCAGTCATGCCATGGGGGTTCCCATCGTCCACCGGCGGGTCGTCTCGCTCTTCGAGCGTCTGGGACTCCAGAAGGACGTGCAGTTCATCCCCGTGGAGATAGAAGGACAGACGGAGCCCTGGTTCATCCTCAATGCCTTGCGCATCATCCGGTGCATCGACGATGCCAGGTGTGAGGAGGTGCTCTACTGGCTGCCCGAGGACAACCGCCCGGACAAGCTGGGGCAGTACCGCAACGTCGCGGGACTGAAGGTGGACCCGGAGAAGATTGGCGACGCCCACATCTTCCGTCCCTGGGGCTGGAAGGTCGTCCTCATCGTCTCCGAGCACGTCAAGTCCGCCATGGAAGCCGCGGGCATCTCCGGCGCCAGATTCCTCGAAGTCTGAAGACAGCCGGCCCGAAGCCGGAGCCTCCTCCACCTCCAGCGCGACGTGGGGCGGCTCGGCCTGGGAGCGCAGGCGTACCCGCCATTCCTCCTGGGGCGCCTCGGGCGCGCGCTCGCTATCGCCCCAAGGCTGGCATAAGAGCCCCGTCCCCTCCCTGGACTGCCAAGGGCGGAAGGAGCCAGACATGAAGCCGAGAGTCACGCACGCCCTGTGCCTGTTGATGCTGGTGGCCCTGGCGCTCCGGGCCACACCGGCCGGAGCCCAGCAAGCGCTGCCGGTGCTGGTGCCGGTGGAGGTGAGCGGCTACCAGGGGGAGGCGGGGCAAGGGCTGCGGCTGCGCTTCCAGCGGGTGAAGCCTCACCCGGCGCTGGCGCTGTGGACGGTGGCGCAGGCCCGGGAGGTGGTGGCGGCGATGGAGGGGGAATTCCAGCAGACACCCGCGAGGCCTGGGCTGACGCTGCTGCCGGAGGCCCACGCGCGGGCGAGGGCCGGCCTTCCACCACCGCAGGACCCGCGGCCCTCGGCCCTGGAGAGGCGGGTGCGCGAGGAGTACGAGGCGCTGCTGGGTGCGGCCCTGGTGGAACTGCCCGGCTCGCTGGAGAGTGCCCGGTGGTTCCAGGCGCTGAGGCTCTCGCCGCGCTACATGGGCGAGGGCGTGCGCGAAGCCGCCGTGCAACTCTTCAGCTCGCCCGCCGTGCTGCTGTCCGTGGGCACGTCCCTGGCCCTGTATGCGCTGGCCTGGGCGGCACCCGAGCCCGTGTTCTCCAAGGCGCTGGCGGGAGCGGTGACCCTGGCCCTGCTGCTGACGTACAGCGCGGCGGAGCTCTACAACGTGGGGCTGGCCTGCCTGACGCTGTACCGGGAGGCGGAAGCGGCCAGGACGCGCGAGGAGTTGGAGGCGGTGGCCGAGCGCTTCGGCAAGGCGCTGGGCGGCGTGGGGCTGAGAGTACTGGTGACGGTGGCGGGGGCGAAGCTGGCGCGAGGGCTGCCGGAGGTGCCGAGGGGCGGGCTGTGGGCGAGTCTGTCACCGCCGCGCTTCGCCCTGGCGGGAGCGGGCGCACGAGAAAGCGTGAGGGTGGTGGCGGGGACACGGGCGCAGGTGAGCGTGGCGGACGGGACGGTGGTGTTGATGGGCGTGACGGGGAGCACGGCGGCAACGGCGGTGACGTCGGCGGTGAGCGCGGCGCGGACCACGGGGGCCTGTGCGGAGTCGGGGCGGGACGGCCACCAGCGCCACCACCTGTGCACCAACAAGAATGACATCTCCGAGAGCAGCGGCGGTCCCTGGACTCCTCGGTTCGAAAAAATCTTCGACCGGGCGGGGATGAGCCTGGATGACCCGGCGAACGTCGTCTATCTGCGAGACCACCAGGGGCCCCATCCCGAGGCTTACCACAGTGACATTCTCGAGCGATTGGAGCGGGCGCTTGGAACCTGCAGAACCTCCGCCGATTGCCGAGCGAAGCTCGTGACAGCGCTCGACAAGATTGCAGGGGAAATCTGTACACCGGGCTCCACACTCAACAAGCTCGCCACGAGGAAGCCATGACAGCGCGGACACGCTATTACAAGCTATACGATGACGTATACATCCCAGGGCGCTGGGATTTGGATTTTCCACTCTTCGCGGATGGCGAGCCCGAGAGAGGGCGCGAAGAAGATGACCAGCGCGAGTTGTTCAACATCTGGCGGTTCAAGGAGGGCCGTATCCTGGAAATCGACAAGCCCATTCCCTTGACCATGAAGCCAGCGGGCCTCGCGCTCGAATTCAGTCACGCCATCGGAGTTCCCGTCATCCACCGGCGGGTCGTCTCGCTCTTCGAACGTCTGGAGCTCCAGAAGGACGTGCAGTTCATCCCCGTGGAGATAGAGGGGCAGACGGAGCCCTGGTTCATCCTCAATGCCCTGCGAGTCATCCGGTGCATCGACGACGCCCGGTGTGACGAGGTGTTCTACTGGGGACCCGAGGATGACGAGCCCGACAGGCTAGGCGAGTACCAGAACGTTCGAGGGCTGAAGGTGGACCCGGAGAAGATCGGGGACGCCCACATCTTCCGTCCCTGGGGCTGGAAGGTCGTCCTCATCGTCTCCGAGCACGTCAAGTCCGCCATGGAAGCCGCGGGCATCACCGGGGCCAAATTCCTCGAAGTCTGAGCCCCAGCCTGTACTGTTTTCCTTGTTTTTACATTTATAACAGGAAAACCATGGTAGACAGGCTGACTCCGTGACGAGCCGTCCCCGGGGGGTACCTGGCGAGCGGACTCTCGGAAAGGAAGGCAGCCTCGATGCAGCGATTCTTTGGAAGACTCCTCTCGTCGTTCTGGGTGGCCTGTCTCTTCTGGTTGAGCCTCTCGACCCTGATGGCTCCGGCGGCCCGGGCGCAATCGATGGCCGCGGGAGTGAGCTGGAAGGGCCACGTCGACACCACGCTCGACTTCTCGGAGTTCTTCGCGGCCGACCATACGTATGTGCTGCGCTTCATGCCGCAGTTCCCCAACGCCTATGAGGGCCCCTTCATCGCCGAGAATGGCGGAGGGCGCCTCCTCATCGGCCAGGGGGACTATGGCGTGTCCGGAACGAAGCTCCTGCTGGCCGTCGGCTCGGTCTCCAGGAGCTACGCCGTCACGCTGAAGGCCGGCGAGTGGCATCACCTGGCCGTGACCGCGACCACCAGCGGCACGACGCGCGTCTTCACCGCGTATCTCAATGGGGTCGCGCTCTCCACGCCCCTCTCCGTCTCGAGCACGGATGCCCAGTTGCCGAGCGGCACGCTGCGCCTCGGCAAGCGGACCACCGGCCAGACGGTGAATGGCCGCAATGCGCAGTTCTACGGCTTCCTGGATGACGTCGCGGTCTTCAACCGGGCGCTCTCGGCCTCCGAGATTCAATACCTGATGACCAACGTCTCCCAGCTCACCGGAAACGAGAGCGGGCTGCTGGCCGGCTACACCTTCAACCAGGGCACCCTCCCGGCGAAGCTGGCCCGGCCCGTGACGTTCCAGGGCTCGGCGCGGCGCATCGCCGTGTCCAGCAATCGTAGCAACACCGTGGACGCGCCCGCCCTGCCGCTGCCCACCCAGCAGGTGGAGATGACGCTCCCCTTCAAGACAGGCGAGGCGTGGCAGGTCATCCAGGGCTATGACACCGCGGGCGGCTCGCACAAGGGCTATGCCTCGTTCTGCTGGGACTTCGTCCTGGCCGACAAGCCGCAGAGCGGCGTGTACCCCAACGGCTCGGATGGCGCCCCGCTCTACACCGCCGCGCCGGGCAGCGTTGTCACCGTCGAGGAGAGCGGGGTGTCGGGCACCGGCAATCGCAGCAACATGGTGGAGATCGAGCAGGCGCCCGGGGAGATCGCCGGCTACCTCCACATCCGCAAGGACAGCGCCGACGTCACCGTTGGCGCCGCGGTGACGCGCGGCCAGAAGTTCGCGCTGACCGGAGACACCGGGGCCTCGGTGGGCGCGCATCACCTGCATCTGGCGACGACCGACATGCGCGATGGCACCGCCGGGTTCGTCACCTTCCCGGTCGTCTTCTCCAACTACGAGGTGCGCGACGCGCTGGGCAATTGGAACCACGTCTTCCGGGGCATCCCGCAGCCGGGCGAGGTCGTCCGCGTTCCGGCCAATCCCACGGCCCGCTACAACGCCGTCTGGCAGCGCACCACCGTGGCCGAGCAGAAGGCGGAGGGGCTGCGGTACGCGGACTTCCGCGCCGCCTATGACGAGCTGTGGCCCGAGGGTTGGCGCCTGCACCAGCTCCAGGCCTACGTGGTGAACGGCCAGGTGCTCTACAACGCCGTGTGGCGCCCCGGCACCTCGAGCGAGGTCCAGGTCTACGGTTGGTCCTATGCGGACTTCCGCGCGAAGTATGACGAGCTGTGGCCCCAGGGCTGGCGCCTGCACCTGCTGCAGTCCTACGTGCTGAACAACCAGGTCTTCTACAACGCCGTGTGGCGTCCCAGCACCTCGGGCGAAGTCCAGGTCTATGGCTGGTCCCATGCGGACTTCCGCGCGAAGTACGACGAGCTGTGGCCCCAGGGTTGGCGCCTGCACCTGTTGCAGTCCTACGTGCTGAACAACCAGGTCTTCTACAACGCCGTGTGGCGCCCCAGCACCTCGGGCGAGGTCCAGGTCTACGGCTGGTCCTATGCGGACTTCCGCACGAAGTACGACGAGCTGTGGCCCCAGGGTTGGCGCCTGTACCTGCTGCAGTCCTACGTGCTGAACGGCCAGGTGCTCTACAACGCCGTGTGGCGTCCCAGCACCGCGTCGGAGATCCAGGTCTACGGCTGGTCCTCCCAGGACTTCCGCGCGAAGTACGACGAGCTGTGGCCCCAGGGCTGGCGCCTCAAGCTGCTGGACGCCTACCAGCCGTAACACCCGCCCAGGTACCGCCCCCCGTCCTCTCTCCCGGAGGGCGGGGGTTCAGTGCTTCTGAAGTAGCGCACCCGCGCCTCACTCCGCGCCCTGGACCGCCCCACTCCGCTCCCGCGCCGCGTGCCACGCCAGCGCGCCAAACGTCCCCGCCAGCGTGCTCAGCAGGCCTCCCGCCGCCAGGAACGCGCCGCTCAGTCCCACCGCGCCAATCAACGGCTGCGCGAGCAGCGGTGACACGAATTGTCCCAGGAAGAGGCTCGTCGTCAGCAGGCCCATCACCCGGCCTCGCGCGGCCTCCGGTGCCACCTCGCCCGCCCAGTTGGCCATGTTCGGCGTCAGCAAGCCCTGCCCCAGGCCCGACACCGCCAGCCCTCCCACCACCGCCGCGTACGACTGGGACATGCCCACCAGCACGTAGCCCAGCGCCATGCACGCGAAGAGCACCGCCATGATGCTCCGGTACCCGAGCACCTGCCTCACCCGCGCGTAACGCAGCGACACCACCGACCCCACCACCGTCGACACGCCCACCGCCAGTCCCGCCAGCGCCGAGGACTGCACCCCCAGCCGCCTCAGCAGGAAGGGCAGCTGCACCGGAATCAGGTAGAAGATCATCATCCCCGTCATCGCCAGCGCGTAGACCTGCCACAGCGTGCTCCACGGCAGCGCCACCTTCGCCGCTCCGCCGGCCGCCGCCCCACGCTTCACCTCCGGCTCGGGCAGGAACAGCAGGATGAGCGGGAGGACCAGGAAGGCATACAGGTAGACGGCGAACGGGGCCCGCCAATGGATGTCGGCCAGCAGGCCCCCGCCCAGCATGAACACGAAGCCACCCACGCCCATGAAGGCCGCCTGGCGCCCCAGCACCACGCCCCGCTCGGGGCCCGCGTAGTAGTCCGCGATGAGCGCCGCCGCCGTCGTCATCAGCCCTCCCACCGCCAGCCCCAGCAGCGCCCGGCACACCAGGATGAGCGGCAGCGACGTGAGCACTCCCGGCAGCGAGCCCGCCACGCCATACAGCGCCACCGCCGCCACCAGCAGGCGCTTGCGGCCGAAGCGGTCGATCAACACCCCCGCCAGCGGCGCCCCCATCGCGGTGAACAGCGCCGGCAGCGACACCACCAGCCGCACCCACAGGTCAATCCCTGGCACCCACTCGAAGGCCATCCGCAGCCGCGGCAGCGAGGGCGAGATGGCGGCGCTCGCCATGATCGTCATCATGCTCACGAGCAACAGCGTGAGCAGACGCAAGGCCGGGTGGGGGGTGCGCATCCCGGGTTTCTAGCCCGACGCTTCCCCTCGACTCCAGACCCCCCCGGGCACCTCCCCGGCTCAGAGCTCCTTCACCGCCTTCACCACGTTGTCACCCACACTCCCCGAGTGGATGATTTGAAACCCAGGGTTGCGGCAGATGAGCATCGGATGGGGCGGATGACCACCGGCTCCCCCTCCTTCATCCTCCACCGCTCCACGTACTTCACCGGGTACGGGTGGATGGCCAGCCGCGGCAGCTCCTCCTCCTCCACCTCCGGGCCGTGGCGCGTCCAGCTTCCCCCGGATGGCCTCGAAGGCCTCGCGCACCTCCCGCGCCGTCCCCAGGTTCAGCTTCACCCCGCCCACCTCCGACTTGTGGGTAATCCGATGCGAGTGCAGCTTGAGCACCACCGCAGTGGAGCGCACGGGACATCGGGTAGGCTTGCGCCGCCATGGCTCGCCGCAAACAGTCCGATGAGGCCACCGCCCGCGTCCGCAACCTGATCGCCCTCGACGCCGCCAACATCATGCGCCGGCTCGAGGCCCGCCGCGGGGAGATGTTCGTCCTCTTCTCCCGCCTGCGCAGCCGCGAGCCCATGCTCAGCACCCTCTCCACCCGCTACGCCTCGGCCACCTTCCACGAGCTCGTCCACCTGCCCGTCCTCGAGCAGTCCGTCGTGGACCACTTCTACGAGTGTCTCGACACGCTCCGCTGGTACTTCACCTATACCGAGGACATGCCCAGCACGGCGCAGCAGACCTTCAACACGCTGCACCGCCGCCTGGAAGAGGCCCACCGCAAGCTCGTCGCGACACTCGGCCACCCCGTGTCTCCCGATGGCACCACCGTGGTGGAGGGCGAGGTGCTGCGCCGCACGGACAAGGCGCTTCCCTGAAGCGAGTGAGCAGCCGAGCGACAGGCTGCTACGTGCCCCGGCTTCTCGGCCGGTTCCTGTCTCGGTGGGAGTCTTTCGTCTAGAGTTCCCCGCCGCATGTTCCAAGCTTCTCGTGGCAGGCGGTGGGCGGTCGTCCTCCTCGTTCCCTTCCTCCTCGGTGCCCTCCTGTGGGCGTCGTCCTGGTCAGCTCCCGCGGACCCACCGGCTCCCCGCCACGCCCGTGCTCCGCGCGCCCCTCGTCCCGCCGCCTCGCCCGAGAAGTCCCTCCGGCTCGCCCAGGCCTCCGCTCCCGCCCAGGCCGCCCCGGCTCCTTCCGCCCCGGCTCCCGCCGTCAGCCGCGCGCTGCCTCCGCCTTCTCCCCGAGCCCTCAAGCTGTACCAGCTCGGCAAGAAGCTCGGCGTCCACGAGCCCCACCTCGAGGACCCCTGTGTCGCGCCCGCCGGCACCACCTGCGCCCGCACCGCGCTCTCCCCCTTCTTCGAGTCCCTCGACGCGCTCTCCTCCCGCGCGGCCTCCTCCCCCACCGTCATCTCCGCGTTCGGCAACTCGCTGATCGCCGGTGATCGCATCGTGGACGTCATCCGCGAGGAGCTCGGCGCCACCTTCGGAGACGGTGGGCGCGGCGTGCTCGCCGTGGACCGGCTCGCGGCCTATGGGCCCCGCGTCCGCGCCGGTTTCGCTCGCGGCGGTTGGGAGCCTCGCACCCTGGGCGAGCTCAAGCTCGCCGAGCTCCCCTTCGGCATCACCGGCATCTACCACCGCTCCACCACCACGAAGGCCAGCAGCCGCTTCGCGCTCGACCGTGAGCCGCGGGGTACCCTGTGGTGGCTCGACGTGCCTCGCGCCGGCCGCCTCTCCGTCCACGCCGATGGTCAGGAGCTCGCCCGCGCCGAGCCCCAGGGCTCCGGTCAGGCCCAGGCCCTCTCCTTCGACATCCCCGAGGGCGCCCGTCACCTGGAGGTCGTCGCCGAGGGCCGTGGCGCCACGGTGCTCGGCGTCGTGTTGCAGCACCAGCGTCCCGGCATCGTGCTCGACACGCTGGGCGTGCCCTCCGCCGACGCCAACCTCTTCCTGCGTGCCCGCGAGGACATCTTCCGCGCCCAGCTCGCCGAGCGCTCCCCGCGCCTGCTCCTGTTCATCCTCGGCGGCAACGAGGCCAAGCGTCTCGAGTGGGGCCGCTCCAAGCTCACCGAGGTCGAGGAGGGACTGCGCACCTTCGTCCGCCGCTCGCGCGCCGCCGCTCCCGGCAGCGCCTGCCTCGTGGTGGGCCCCATCGACGCCGTGCGCGGCGGCAACGGCCCGAGCAAGCTCGTCCAGCGGCCCTACCTCGACGAGGTCATCTCCATCGAGCGGCAGATCGCCCTCTCCGAGGGCTGCGCCTTCTTCGACATCTTCTCCGCCATGGGCGGCTCCGGCTCGCTGGCCCGCTTCGTCCAGGCCGGGCTCGTCCACGAGGACCTCGTCCACCCGCGCGGCCATGGGCTCGACATCCTCGGCCAGCTCATCACGGATGCGCTGCTGCGCTCCTGGGTGGACGCCGCGGACCCGCGCCGCCAGGCCGCGCTCGCCCCGCCGCTCCAGGCCTCCGAGGAGGCGCGGTGAGAGCACTCCTCGCCGCCCTCCTCCTCCTCTGCTTCACCGCGCCACTTCCGGCCCCGGCCCGCGCTCGCCCCGCCGCCGCAGCGGCCCGGGAGAAGGACGCGCCCTTTCCTCCCGAGGTACAGCGCGCGCTGGATGCGCTCGTGCGCGCCGAGCTCGCCAAGGGGCCCTACGCCGGGCTCTCGGTGGGCGTGCTCCACGGCGGCATGCGCTGGGTGCGGGGCTATGGCCTGCGGGACCTCGCGCACAAGCTGCCCGCCACGCCCCGGACGACGTACCGCATGGCCTCCATCACCAAGTCCTTCACCGCCGTGGCGGTGATGCAGCTCGTGCAGGAGGGCAAGCTCGAGCTCGACACGGACGCGCGCACCTGGGTGCCCCAGTACCCCGAGAAGCCCTGGACGTTCACCGTCCGCCAGCTGCTCGGCCACCTCGGTGGCGTGCCCCACTACGACGGGCCCGAGGCCGCGGAGAACACCCAGCCGCTCGACACCGCGGGCGCCCTCGCCCTCTTCGCCGACAAGCCGCTCGCCGCCGAGCCCGGCACCCAATTCGTCTACACCACCTGGGGCTACAACCTGCTCGGCGCCGCCGTGGAGAAGGCCTCGGGCCAGGGGTACGGCCGCTACCTGAAGGCCCACGTCTTCGGCCCCGCCGGCATGCGCCACGCCGCGCTGGATGACCCGCGCACCCGCGACAAGCAACACGCCGTGGGCTACCGCCCGCACCGGGGACAGCTCGTCCCCTCGCACTTCCTGGATGTCTCCAGCCGCTTCGCCGGCGGTGGCACCCGCGCCTCCGTGGAGGACCTGCTCGCCTTCGGCCAGGCCATCCTCCAGCACAAGCTGGTGCCCCTGGAGACCGCGCGGATGATGCAGTTCTCGCAGAGCACCCGCGAGGGCCAGCTCACCGACTACGGCCTGGGCTTCGCCACCTACCCGCTGCGCGGCCACTACATGGTGGCCCACGCCGGAGGCCAGCCGGAGACCACCTCGCTGCTGGTGATGCTGCCCGCCGAGGACGTCGTCATCGCGATCGCCAGCAACCTGGAGGGCGAGGCGAAGCGGCAGCGGCGCATCTCCACCCGCATCCTCGAGACGCTGCTGGAGGACGGGCTCGTCCGCCGCGACGCGCACCTGGTGGACCCGGTGGATGCCGTGGTGCACGAGGGGCTCGCCCGGCTCTTCACCTACGGACTCTCGTACCACCTGTGGGCCACCCGTGGCCCCGGCGTGCTCCCCGAGCCGGGGGACATGTCCGAGGCCTTCACCCGCGTGTCCGCGCTGCTCGACCGGGCCACCCTCGCGCAGGACCCCGAGGCCGCGCTGCGGCGCGTGCGCGAGGCCCACCAGCCCCGCGAGGGCTCGCTGCTCATCCGCGTGGGCGCGCACATGGCCCTGACGCTGGAGAAGACCTTCGGCCCCGACAAGCTCCGCGAGTACCCCCAGCGTGGCCCGCTCGCCTTCTTCACCGACTACCTCTCCGCCTGCGAGCAGGTGCCCTGTCCCGCTCCGCTGCGCTTCAGCGAGCCGCTCCAGAAGGACGGGCGGCACTTCGACGAGGTGTGGCAACGCGCGCAGGTGTCCGAGCTGCGGCGCGTCCGGCTGGACGAGGTGAAGGACCCCGAGGCGCTCTGGCCCGCAGTGGAGCTGGCCACCGCCAACACCTCCCTGCACCCGGACTACGTGGACGAGATGGTCCGCATCGCGGGCCTGCTCGGCAAGCGCGGCAGGAAGGAGGAGCAGCTGCGCTGGCTGGAGCGCGCCGTGGCCCTGCATCCGCGGTCGGCGCCGGCCCGCGAGGCGCTCGCCAAGGTGAAGGCCCCCGGGACGGAGACACCGGAGCTGCCCGCCGCCACCGCGCCCCGCCGCGCCACCGATGGCAGCAGCCCCGTGCCCGATGACGCCGGACTCCTGCCCGCCGCGCGCCCCGCGCCGCAACCGTCCCAGGAACGCGCCGCGGACCAGGGGGGCTGACCCGCCGGGGAGCCCGAAACTGGCCCCTGTTCTTGACTTTTCATATTTCGCGAAATCTTATCTCACCGGACTCCGGGTGAAAGCCGTTCGACCTGGAGTCCATCCCCCCTGCGATAAGGAAGAGCGAATGACGTCGTTCCCCCGATGGAGCCCCCTGCTGACCTCGGCCCTGGCCCTGAACATGATGGCGGGATGTGGTGGTGGAGCTGTCGAGCCCTCCAGCGCGAAGCATGCGGAGGGCGTGTATGGCGAGTACCAGGCCGCGGCCCAGGGCCGCATCACCTTCGAGGTGCAGACGCTGCAGTCGGGCGCGCTGCGCGAGGTGGCGGAGCAGCCGGTGAACGCGCTGGTGGGCGTACCGGACTCGCACCTGCGCATGAGCTTCCGCGGCACGGACATCACCTCGCTGAGCCTGGAGCAGGGCCGTCCGGCCGGTGACGAGTGGGCCGCCCCGGTGAGCCTGAAGACGTTCGACACGCTGGGCCACCCGGTGGACACGGGCAGCTACCGGCTGCTGGCGGTGCGCACGGCGCTCGACGGCGTGCGCTCCGAGCACCGCGCGCTGGAGGTGTGCTGGACGGCGGACCGCTACTGCCTGGTGATGGACCCGGTGGTGCAGAACCTGGAGACGCTCGCGGACACGCGGCGCCGGCTGGTGGCCGAGGGCTGGGCCCCGGTGGAGCAGCTCGTAGCGGCCCCGAAGCCCTCGGGCGTGGCGGCGCTGGCGGGCGTCTGCACGCTGAACTCGGCCATCACCAGCACCACGAAGTCCAGGAGCTACCCGGGCTACAAGGTGACGTACAAGAACCTGTACGGCATCACCGTGGTGGAGAAGACGGTGGGCGCCCAGCAGGTGGGCATCTCCTGTTACAAGAACAGCGCGGGCGCGTGCGTGAGCTCGGGCTTCGGCTACAGCAACGCGTCCAGCTGCTGGGCCAACGTCGGCTTCTCGTGTGACTGCGAGAACACGGGCAACCTGGTGGGCGCCTCCGCCGACGGCGCGGCCACCAAGGCCTGGTCCGAGACGCGCTGTGCCCATCAGGCCATCCTCACCGCCTCGGCCGCCTTCACCCTCCAGGGCTCGGGTGCCAGCTTCAACGTGAACTGGCAGACCTCGGGCTCCGTCGACAGCAACGGCGGGCAGATGTACGACGCGTGCTCGTGGCACTGAGCCCCCGGCGCGGCCGCTTCAATCCCTGACACCGCGCCCATGACAGTCCCCTCGCCCCACCACCCCTCTCCCTCCGGGAGAGGGACGGGGTGAGGGTATCCGTCCCCGTCCTCCTTCCCCGTGCCCCCACTCGGAGCCACTAACGACCATGCTCGAGCTGCGTGCCTGCATCGATGTCGAGGACCTGGACAAGGCCATCGCGTTCTACACCCAGACGCTCGGATTGAAGCCCGGGCGCCGGAATGGATCCGAGTGGGCAGAGCTGCTCGGAGCCACCTCGCCCATCGACCTGCTCGCCCGGCCGGCCGGGAGCCCGTCCAGCCCCGGGGCCTCCTCCGTGCGCGACTACCGCCGGCACTGGACCTCCGTCCACCTCGACTTCACCGTCACCGACCTCGACGCCGTCGTCCAGCGCGCCCGCGCCGCGGGGGCCTCGCTCGATCGCGACATCCAGGAGCGCAAGTGGGGACGCATGGCCAACCTCGCCGACCCCTTCGGCAATGGCTTCTGCCTCCTCGAGTTCCGCGGCCGCGGCTACGACGAGGTCGTCGGCTCCTGAACGCAGCCCGCCCGCCCGCTGTGCTCGCGGCCTGACGTGCCATCGGGCTCCGGTGAATCCGTTCGGGCCAGCGGGTCCTCTCCATGGAAGACTGCGCCGCCATGCGAGCCGTGCTTCGCTCATCGCTCATCCTCCTGACGCTTGTGCTGTCCACCGCCGCCGGTGCGAACCCTCCGGCTGGCAAGCCCAAGGCCTTCCACGCCCGCGTCCCCGATGAGGCGCGGGTGGAGCGTGTCCTCCAATCCCTGTCCCCGCGCGAGAAGGTGGGGCAGCTGCTCCTCGCCTATCCGCAGGTGGGCAAGGAGAACCCCGTGGAGGTAGGCGGGGTGCTCTTCGTGGGCGGCACGCTCCGCAAGCTCGACGCCGCGAAGGAGCGCATCCGCTCCTCCAGCGCGCGCGCGAGGATTCCTCCCTTCTTCGCGGTGGACATCGAGGGCGGTGGCTTCAACCGGCTCAAGGCGCACCCCTCGCTCAAGGGGCTCCCGCTGGCCCGGGAGATGGCCGTGATGGAGGACGCCGAGGTGGAGGCGTGGGGCGTGCGCGTCGGCAAGGCGATGCGCGAGGTGGGGCTCAACATGAACCTCGCGCCCGTGTTCGACGTGTCCCCCAAGGGCCACATGTTCCGCAACGGGCGCGCGTTCTCCGGGGACCCCGAGGTGGTGAAGCAGAAGGCCACCGCCTTCGCGCGTGGCCTGGCGAAGGCCGGCGTCGTCTCCATCGGCAAACACTTCCCGGGTTATGGGGACCTCGACGCGGACTCGGACCACGAGCAGGCCGTCGCCGATTGGGACGAGGAGCGCGTGCGCCTGGAGGCGGCGGCGTTCCGTGCCGCGGACCGGTACCTGGGCGGGGTGATGCTGTCGAACGTCGTGTACGCGAAGCTCGGAGCGGGGCCGGCCATCCTCGAGCCCGCGCTCGTCTCCATGGCGCACGAGAACGGGTGGATCTCCGTCACCGACGACGTGGCCATCCGCGCGCTCGCCGAGCGCATCGGCGCCGAGCGTGAGGAAGTGGTGCGCCGGGCCTTCCTCGCGGGCAATGATCTCATCCTCACCACCGAGCCGCCGGACTGGTCGGGCGGGCTGGACTACTTCGGCATCCTGACGAAGCTGGCCGGGTCGGAGCCGAAGATGGCCGAGCAGCTGGACGCGGCGGTGCGGCGCGTGCTGCGCATCAAGGACCGGATGGGCCTGCTGGACGGCATGTAGCGAGCCTTCCGGTTTCTTGAGCCCGACGGAGGTTCGGACTGAAGTGCCGGAGTCCATGGCACTGAATTCGAACCCGGTAGCGCCTCACCGGAGCGCCCGTTGGCGGCTCGCGCGCCTGCTGCTGACCAGCCTCCTGCTCGGCGCCTGCGCCACCCGTCCCGGGCATCCTGGCGCTGCGCCTCGCGGAGACTTGCGGCTCGATTCGGAGACCGTCGCCCGCATGCGTTACGCGGGCCTCGTGCGCGGCACGGGTACGGCGGTCTCCTCCACCACGCTGGCCGTGGGCGCCACGCTCGCGCTGGCCACGCCGGTGGTCCTGGCTGTGTACCACCACAACCGGGACAAGGTGCTCGAGCTACAGGAGAGCCTCGCGGAGTGCGCCCGGATGGCCGAGCATCGGGTCAATTCCGATCACTTCGGCGACCGGCCACCCACGCGGGAAGAGTGTGGCGAGGAGTTGGAGGTAGACGGCTGCGCCGAGCCCATCACCCGGGCCATGCTCCTGGGCAGGCAGAAGCACGACCTCGCCCTCGCCTGCGCTCGCGACGTCCTCACCCGGCTCTGGCCCGCCCCCTTCAGCATCGAGCAGCGTTACCGCTACTACCGGGCCAGCAAGATTGTCGCGACCATCAGCCGAGAGAAGGAGCAACAGCTCATCGAGCAGCGTTGTACCGAAGACCTGTGGGGCAGCATCAAGCCCGATATCGTCCTCCATTCGGACTACAACCTGCTCCAGGCCGCCATCATCATCGATCTCAAGTTTCCCTGCCCCCCGTCCAAACCTCCAACTTGGAGGAGATACGGCCCGAAGAGCGCATACCCCAACTCGACTCAAGGGGAAGTCTATAAAAAGGCACTGGGTGGAGAGGTCGTGCTCCTCACTCCAGACGGATATTACTGATGAACCAGCACCTGCCCATCCTTAGAGTGCAGACAGCCAGGGGCTACCCGGTGGCCCGTGACGGCATCGTCATCTGTTTCTTCATGCACCGTTCTCATGGTGCCGTGGCACACGCGCTATGGCGAGCCCTACAGACCTACCGCCGAGCCATCCTTCCCCAGGCCCTGAGTTGGTACGCCGATGACAACGGGGACTGGCAACCACTCGACGAGAAGGGCTGGAAACACATTCGAGAGGAGATCCTCGAACGACGATGGCCGGCGGCTTGTCACATTGACCTGGAGGAGCACTGCGATGCTCCAAGCGGCTACAACTTCGAATACGACGGACTCTGGCTCGACGCTCCGCTGTTCTACGATCAGGACACCACCTGCGCCGTGACCTTCACCCTACCCACTGAATACATGGTGGAGCACGGCCCCGCCCACGTGCGTGCCCTCGCCCTCGAGCTCGCGCGCGAGCTGCCCTTCAGCTTCGGCTATGCCAGCTTCGCACTCGTCGCACCCGACGGGCGATGGTTCGCGGCCCCCAACACCATCGGCGCGCTGCGAGACCGCTATCCTGGCCTGGACATCTATAAGCTCCGGGAGACCAGCAAGGACATCGGTACCAACGCCCGGGGTGCCTACTGGCTCACCTTCCTCGGTCTGCCCCTGCTCGGCCGGCTCGGTGGGCTCGAGGTCCTCCGGCGGCGCCTGCCCTTCCCGGAGGTCTCCCTTCAAACCCTGCCGCCCCTCGAGGGCGAGCGCGTGCTCGTCACCCTCAGCGAGTGGCCCGAGGCCATCGACACCGAGCAGCACGAGCGCCCTTCCCCTCAACTCCTCGCCCTCGGCCACCTGCTCGAACCCCACCTCCACGAGGAGCGCTCCAACTGGTTCTACTTCCTCAACAATAATGACAGACAGGACATGCGCCGGTGGATCCGCCGCTTCTGTCCCTGAGCCTCCCCCACGGGCTCACCGCTTGCGGCGGCGCGTCTAGCGCTAGCACCCAACGCGCAAAAAGGCCGGAACGGGAGACCCGCAGATGACACTGAGTCCCAACCCGATCTCTCCACGCCCGAACTCCTCCAAGCGGCTCACGCGCGTGCTGCTGACCAGCCTCCTGCTCGGCGCCTGCGCCACCCGTCCCGGGCATCCTGGCGCTGCGCCCCGCGGAGACTTGCGGCTCGACTCGGAGACCGTCGCCCGCATGCGTTACGCGGGCCTCGTGCGCGGCACGGGCACGGCGGTCTCCTCCTCCACGCTGGCCGTGGGCGCTACGCTCGTGCTGGCCACGCCGGTGGTCCTGGCTGTGTACCACCACAACCGGGACAAGGTGGTCGAGCTACAGGAGAGCCTCGCGGAGTGCGCCCGGATGGCTGAGCATCGGGTCAACTCCGACCACTTCGGCAACCGGCCTCCCACGCGGGAAGAGTGTGGCGAGGAGTTGGAGGTGGACGGCTCGCGCTCATCATCGACCTCAAGTTTCCTTGCCCCTCATCCAAAGATCCGACGTGGCGCTCGTATGACAAGAGAAGTGCTTATGACGGATTGACCCAAGGGCAGGTCTATCAACAAGCACTGGACGGCAAGGTCTTCATGCTCACACCAAGAGGGTTCTTTTGATGAAGGAGCACATTCCCCATATCCGGGTACGAGCGGACAATGGGTTCCTGGTGGCTCAAGATGGCCTCATTCTCTGCTTCTTCATGCGCCGCTCCCACCAGGAGGTTGCTCCTCTTGCGTGGAGGGCCCTGCAAACGTATCTGCGGGCCATCCCGCCTGGGGCTCTGAGCGGGTACGTCGCTTGCGAGGGGGGACTGCTGCCTCTCGACGAGGAGGGATGGGAAGACATCCGTCAGGACATGCTCGAACGCCCCTGTCCGGTCTCTCGCAGCGTCTATCTACGGGAGCACGTCGAGCAGGTGGGCAGTTACAACTTCGAGTATTACGGCCGCCGGCTCGATGCGCCCATATTCGCCCGCGACGAGTACTCCACCAGCGCCGTGAGCTTCACCTTCCCCACGGGGTACCTGATGGAGCATGGCCCTACCCGCATTCGAGCCCTCGCCCTCGAGCTCGCTCACGAGCTGCCCTTCAGCTTCGGCTACGCCAGCCCCGTTCTCGTCGCGCCCGACTATGGGTGGTACGCAGCTCGCGGCGCGGTTCGAGCACTACGAGACCGCTACCCGGGATTGGATGTCTACGACCTCGAGGAGACCAGCCGGCGCCTCGGAACCCGTGCCCGCGGCGTCTATTGGCTCACCTTCCTCGGCCAGCCGCTGCTCGGCCAGCTCGGCGGGCTCGAGAGCCTGCGGCAGCGGCTTCCCTTCCCGGAAGTGTCCTTCCATTCGCTGGATGATGAGCGTGCACTCCTCACCCTCAACGAATGGCCCGACGCCATCGACACCGAGCAGGAGCCCATTCCACCCCAGTTCCCCGCCCTCGCCCGTCTGCTCGAGCCGTTCATGTACGAGCAGGAGGTCACCGGCTGGTTCTTCCACGATGACAAGGAGGGGATGGAGGACATGCGCCGGTGGATCCGCCGCTTCTGTCCCTGAGCCTCACCGTTTCCGTCGGCGTGTCTCCCGCTCGTAGCTCTTGAGCTTGCGGTACAGCGTGGTCGCGCCGATGTCCAGCTCCTGTGCGGTGCGCGTCCGGTTGCCCCCGTTGTGTGCGAGCACCGCGAGGATGTACTCGCGCTCCACCGCCTCCAGCGTGCGCACCCCTCCCGTCAGCGCCGGCACCGGCAGCGCCGCCCGCACGTCCTCGGGCAGGTCCTCCAGCTCCACCCGCGCCCCCCTCGAGAGCGCCACCACCCGCTCCATCGCGTTGCGCAGCTCGCGCACGTTCCCCGGCCAGTCGTAGCGCTGCAGCTGGTCCGCCACCTCCGCCTCCAGCCCCGGCGCCGAGCGCCCCAGCTGTCTCGCCGCGTCCACCAGGAACACCCGCGCCAGCGGGAGGATGTCCTCGCGCCGCTCCCGCAGTGGCGGCACCGTCAGCTCCACCACGCGCAACCGGTAGTACAGGTCCTTTCGGAAGCGCCCCGCCGCTACCTCCTCGGCCAGTGGCCGGTTCGTCGCCGCCACCACCCGCACGTCGATGGGCCGGTGCGTGTTCTCCCCCACCCGCCGCACCTCCCGCTCCTGCAGCGCCCGCAGCAGCTTCGCCTGCATGCCGAGCGGCATCTCCCCAATCTCATCCAGGAAGAGCGTCCCGCCCGCCGCCGCCTCCAGCAGCCCCACCCGCTCGTGCGTCGCCCCCGTGAAGGCCCCTCGCGCATGGCCGAACAGCTCCGCCTCCAACAGCGACTCGGTGAGCGCCGCGCAGCTGATGGCCACCAGCGGCCCTCCCGCTCGCGCCGACTCCTCGTGCACCAGCCTCGCCACGCGCTCCTTGCCCGTGCCGCTCTCGCCAATGACGAGCACCGTCGCCTCGCTCCTCGCCGCCCGCCGGGCCAGGTCCACCACCCGCCTCATCCCCGGGCTGCGCGCCACCAGCCCTCCCGGCCCCTCCGGCTCGCCCACCACCTGCTCCAGCGCCCTCGTCCGCGCGCGCAGCTTGCGCTCCGTGCGCTTGAGAGCGCTCGCCACCTGGTGCAGCGAGGCGTCCAGCGCCTCCCCCTGGAAGTACGGCAGGTGCTCCTCCAGCTGGCTCCCCCACTCCTCCAGCGTCCGGCCGGCGAAGTGGCAGGCCGCATCCCCCCTCGCCACGCACCGGTCCTCCAGCACGTAGATGGGCCGGCCCGTCACCCGGCTCATGTAGCCGCTGGCGAAGCCACACTGCGTCCAGCACGAGGGCGCCTCCGCCCGCCCCAGGTGCAGCAGGTGCTGCTCCGCTTCATACGAGTACTCGACCGTGGCCCCACCGGGCCCCATCGGATTGTTCTCCTCCGGCCGGACGCGGATCAGCCCCTGCAGCGTGTGGATGAGCGCCCCGGCCGCCTGCCACTCGGCCTCGCCGCTCAACGGGAAGCCGGTGCGCAGCGCCTCCGCCATGCGCCAGCCGTGGGCGAAGCCGAAGCGTGTCAGCACCGCCCTCGCGCCCGTGAGGCCCAGCATCTCCACCAGCTGCTTGCGCATCATCCCCATCGCCACCGCGTCGAGGATGAGCGCCCGCTCGCCCGCGAAGCGCACACCCTCCCGCGGGTCCACCTCTAGCAACGTCTCGATGCTCAGGTCCCTGGCTCGCATGGGTGCCCCTTTCATTTTGGAAGAATGGCCGTGCCCCATGCCAGACGAACCACTCAGTGGCTCAAACGGATACGAGCGATCTCACCGGTCGCGGTGCGCACCCGCAGGGTGTCGTCCATATCCTGCGCGCTCCAGGAAAAGAGGCAGGGGTCCGTCGGAGCGCCATACGGGTTGAGTTCGAGCAACGTGACCGGCCCGTCGCCACCGCGTGGGATGACCAGATCGAAAACGGCTGTCGTCACGTGGCTCCGCGCGGTGAGGAGCGGGAAGAACGTGAGGATCCTCTCTCTCAAGCACTCCAGCGTCTCCTTGGCGTCCAACCCTTCGAAATGGCTGTCATGGTGATACTGCGACACGCCCACCCGCTGCCCCTCCCGGATGAAACAGCGGAACTCCGACTCGGGAGGGATGTCGCACCACCGCCTGAGGAAGATCCACGGGGTATAGGCTGCCCTGAGGCACCGTCGGAGCTCGAAGGCGATTCGCTCGGAACCGTTGGTCAGCAGGTGCACGGCTTGTGCGCCGTTGAAGGCCCGGTTGCGCATCAGCATGCTGGCCAGCGTGTCCTTCGGGCTGCGCGAGCCCAAACGGACGAAGGCGCCTTGGGGAAACCGCTGGAGCGCATCGTCCAAGCGCGCCGTCAACCCCTCGAGGGCCTCCGGGCTGCTCCTTTGGAAGCAATGACCATGGATGCCATTCAGCCTCCCCAGGGCATGGACTTCCGCCCACGAGAGCCGCAGTCCCTGTTGCTCGAAGGACAACCCCGCCAGTCCCTCCGGCCAGTTCTCCAGCCAGGTCTCGGACAAGCCGGCGAGTGGGGCGGGAAACATGTCAGCGGAGCTTGTAGAGGAGGAGTTCCTGGAAGCTGTCAGCGATCACTCCCACGTTCGCATCACCGGGTATCTCGCCCTCCTCCACCTCCCAGTCCTTGACCCAGAACAACACCTTGCCCGTCATCGGGCCCGAGTGGGCCAGCAGGATGAGGTTGCCACCCGGATCATAGGCGATGGCGAGGGTGTCCGCGGGAATACGTCCCTTGAACACCACCGTGTTGTAGTCCAGGAAGTTGGCCTTCTCGCCTTCGTAGATGGAGAGCAGCCGGGAGATTTCGGAAGTCCTCCAATCCTGTCCGCACTCCTGGTCACTCCGCCACGAGATGTCGAACCCGGCCGGCACGGGCCGCCCTCCGTTGTATTCCAGCATGAAGCTGCGGTAGTCCGCCGGGAACGTGACGCCGAGCTGGCGTTCCACGGCGGCGAGCTTCTCTCCCGGCAGTGGGCCTTCGGGTCTCACCAGCTTGATCTTCATTTCCGCGCGCCTTCCCGGACGGAGTCGTCCTGTCGCACATCAGTAGGTCGGGTCCTTCGCCAGCGAAACACCGCCGGAATGAGGGACATTGCCGTGCAGATCGGAGGGAACGAGCTCCATGGTGGTGCCGTCCTTGTCATGGTGCCACGTCCATTTGCCCGGCAGGTCATCTTCGTGGAAGTCACCCACTCCCAACTTCTCCTTCATGGCCTTCCTTGCCCGTTGGAAATCAGCCGCGCGGTCACCGTTCGGGCTCAGCTCGATCTCGACCCGGGCATCGACGGTCCTTCCATCAGGTGACCTGGCCTTGTAGGTGTACTCCGAGAGATGGGGATAGCCCTCCTCGAACTTGATGGGCTTCCCACCGGTCACCGATTCGATCCTGGCGACCTTGTCCTGATGGAGACCCGACTTGCTCGGATCCCAATCCCCGTGGCCCCGCTCGCCATGGACCCAGCCTTCCTTGGGGCTCTGGGTTGCAAACCGGTTGCCCCCCACCGGGCAGCCCTCGATGACGGCGTCCTGGATCTGCTTTCCCTTCTCCGCGGCCCGTTTGGCGCGGATGGCCGCCGCGTCCTTCTTGAGTGCCTGGGTGAGGACCTGCCGGGCCCGGAGCGCGTTGTCCGCGATTCGCTTCCTCAGGTGCAGGATGCGCCTGGCGGCCCGGGTCCCCTTCACGGATTTGCCGATCGCGTCACCCGCGTAGGGCAGCATGGAGATCAGCGAGAGCCCCGCGCCAATCCAATCGCCTTGCGCCGCACTCCGTGCGAGACCAATGGCGTCGCTGATCGGGGTCGGATCGACGATACCGATCGCATCGATCGCCACATCCTTCAACACCTCCTCCAGCTCTTTTCCCAACCTGGCGGCGTCAGCCTCCAAGGTACGGAGCTGCTCCTGGACCTCGGGACTCCGGGCTGAGCTTCCCATGGCACCTCAGTCGGGGGGTTGAAGTTCGGGAAACCAGGTCTGACGGTGCAGGCTGCCGGCAACTTCGTCCCAGACCTTCTGCGAGGTGCGTGCGAACACCTCGTCCCATCTGCGTTCGGGTGGAATCCGGACGTCCTCCAATACGGAGCGGATGGCCGGGTGGCGGTAGAACTCCGGCCCCACCTCGAACATGACCAGGACGAAGCCCGCGATGTCCTCCGGCCGAGCCAACCCGAACCCCCGAGCCCGGCTGATTCCGCCTGAGATCATCTCCATCAGGATGTCGTCGGGAAGGCCGTCGACCAGGGACCGATAGTCGCTCCGGACCACCCGAAGGAGCGCCTGAGGGAGCATCCCGTTCAACATCCGCCTGAGTTGCTCGCCACCGATTTTCAGGGTCACGGGCGCACGCTCCTCGAAGGAGGAAAGCGCGAAAGAGGTTAGTCGGTGTCCGGCTCCAACCCCCCACGGACTCAGAGCCCATCGCTTGCTCCCAACGGTCCCATGCCTTGCAATGAACAGTCCGGAAGAGCGCACCGGGACGGCTCGCCCTCCACAGCCGCGCTCGACATGCCCCCAAGGGGACCCTTTCATTTTGGAAGAAGGGTCATTCGTTTCGACCGGTGCGTCCAGCCCCCCTGCTCCCAAGTCCTCGGATTCCGTGGCCCCCTGGAATGGCCCGGAGTTTGCTGGGTTGTGCAGCCAGGAGGACCCCATGTCGTTCAAACGGGAGACGTTGGAGGACGGCTCGGTCCGGCTGTCGAGCGAGCGGTGCAGCTTCACCTATCACCGGCCGCGCCCGGGCGTGGTGTTCATGCGCATCGTGGGCAACGACAAGGGCGAGTTCGGCACCGCCCCCATGGACGAGCTGCGCGAGGACATCAGCCGCTACGCCCCCATCGAGCTGTTCATCGAGATGGATGAGCTCACCGGCGCCAACCTGCCCGTGCAGGAGGCGTGGACCGCGTGGTTCAGCACGTACCGCCCGGCCCTCAAGAGCGTGAGCATCCTCACGCGCAGCAAGTTCATGCACTTCACCGCCGAGGTGGTGAAGTTCTTCTCCCGCACCGGTGAGCTCATCCGCGTCTACCTCGAGTCGCAGCCCTTCGAGGAGGCGCTGAAGCGCGCGGCGCCCGACTTCCCGGGGCTCGAGGCCGCACGGAAGCTCGGGCCATAATCACGACCCGGAGTCACACCACGCGGCCCCGCATCACATCCACCAGCCACTGCCAGTAGGGCGTGAGGGGATAGCGGAAGGCCACCAGCGCGCCCACCAGCGCCCAGCCCCAGGCCGCCCACCAGAGGCGCGGAGCCGGTGCGGCCGGCGCGGGCCGCTCGGCCGCGAGCACCAGGGCGGGCACCACCAGCGGCAGCACGTGCCAGTAGCCGTGCGAGCGGTCCATGAGGGCCACCAGCGCTCCCGCCACCCCGCAGAGCGCGGACCACACGTACCGGTGACGCAGCAGGTACCCGGACACCCCGAGCGCCAGGAGGAGGAAGGCCGGCGGCGAGGACTTGCCGCGCAGCAGGTGCGAGACGTGCACGGGGTTGTCGGCGGGAATGGTCTCCAGCGTGCCGGAGAGGGCCGCCGCGCTGGCCGCCGCGGTGAGCACGAGCCCCACCGCCACCGCCCCCGACGCGAGCGCCCTGCCCCGCCCGGCGCGCCACGCCGCGAGCAGCGCCCAGAGTCCCACCGGAGCGAACACCAGCGCGCGGAAGTGCACGGCCGCGCACAGGCCCAGCAGCACCACCGCGGTGGCGGCCCGCCCCTCGCGCAGCGCCAGGAGCGCCGCCGTGCCCACGAGCACGTACGCCACGTCGTAGAAGCCGTTGGCCCCCGAGCCCACGAGCCCGGGCAGCAGGAGCAGCGCGCCCCCGGCGAGGGCCCACCGCCCATGCGGCCGCAGCAGCACGAGCCCCAGCACCCCGGCGGCCACCGCCACCGCGAGCCACTGGAGCGTCATCAGCCGGTGCGCCGTCGTGGGCGCGAGGTCCCCCCTGCGCTCCAGCCAGCCCAGCGGCCAGTGCAGGAGCATCCCGAGTGGCGGATACGGCGCGGTGCGGTCGGGAAACAGGCCTTCGTGCGCGGGGCAGGGGAACAGGCCGTGCGCGGCCTCGCCATACGGCTGCCGGTAGATGGCGAAGCCCCGCTCCACGAGCGCCTGCGACTCGGCCATGTGCCGCAGGTGGTCCGTGTAGTGATTCGAGAGCTCTCCCGCCGGCGAAGCCAGGAGCGCCTGCGCGCCCAGCAGCCCCAGCACGAGCAGGGCCACGAGGGCGGTATTGCGGGAGGGCCTGGGCAGCGAGCGCGCCATGGCCCCTCCCTATCAGAAGGCGCAGAAGTACAGGGCCTCGGTGTCCTGGTGGAGGAGCTCGGCCTTGTCGCCGCGCCGCACGGCCACCGTGAAGACGTGCCCCTCGTAGCGGCGGGTGCCGAGCACCACCACCACCGGCCCCTCCTTGCCCAGCTGGAAGGCCGCCTCGGGGCGCGGCACGCCCACCGCGTCCTTGCCGTAGAGGTTCAGCGGCGTCTGCTCACTGCCCTCCATCTCCCCCTTGGACATGGAGTCCGTGCCCACCTTCTTGCCCCCCAGCAGCACGGTGAGCTGTCCGCGCAGCTTGCCCGTCTTCGTCAGCAGGAAGCCGAGCCCCCCGGCCTCGTAGGCCCGCACATCCTTGCTCGCCGCCTTCTTGCCCTTGGGCAGCGGGGCGCCCAGCGTGTTCGCCGGAACCTCCTTCACCGGCAGCGCGGCGAGTCCCTCGGTGCCGCCGGGCGGGAGCACCCAGACGGGGCCCTCGGGCAGCGGCTTCGAGGAGGAGAAGCCGGCCAGGGTGGCCACGTTCCCGTCACACCCGTAGAGCTCGTCCGAGGTGCCCAGGTAGGTGCCCTCGCTCGCCCCCTCGGAGGAGACGAGCCGCACCTTCGTCCCCGCGGGGACGGACTTCCACACGTCGGTGAAGAGCACCACCTGGGCCTTCGGGTGCCTGGGCGTCCAGTACGCCCGGGTCTTCTCCACCTCGGGCTTCACCGTGGCGAAGCCCAGCCACCCGGGCAGCCCCTGCCAGCGCGCCTCCGGCAGGGAAGCGGGAGCCTTGGCCGCCGGGGCCGCCGCCGGCGCCTGCGCCCGAGGCGCCGGAGCCTGGCTCCCATCCGCGAGCGCCACCACCACGAGAACGACGAGAGAGAAGGTGTTCATAGGGGCCGGCAGCCTAACCGCACGGAGCGCCGATATGCCCGCTCTTCCCGTGCGTTACGGGCTCCAACGAGCTCCCAGGCCGGTGGGGGACAGCCGCACCGCGGCGTGACTCAGCGCTTCTCCAGCTCCTCGGGGTGGAAGACGCGCGAGGCCACGCGGTCCAACACCTCGTCACCCCAGACGACGCTCGCCTTCGCCAGCCGCTTCATGTCCTTGGCGAAGGCATTCCCGTCCGGCACCTGCGTGTAGTCGCGGCTCAGGAAGAGGCCCCGGTTCTCCCGCTCGTAGTCCACGGTGCCACCGCCGGTGTCCGTGCCCTCCCGCGCCTCGGCCTGGAAGCCCTCCAGCACGCCCGGCTTCGGCGGCTCCTTGAAGCGGTACACGAGCGCGCTGCACTCCAGCGTCTTCGTGTCCTCGTGGTACTCGAAGTACACCTGCGCCGGGCCCACGGTGATGCCGCCGAAGCCCTGCTCGTTGAGGCCCGGGCTCAGCACCGCCCCCTGCGAGCGCGCGTACCAGCGCAACAGCTCCCGCGCCGACTCGCGCGTCATCACGCCCCCGCTCACAGGCGGAGGCGGGGCCATTCCCACCGCGGACAGAATCCACTGCAACATGGCGCGAGGCTCCGTCAGTTGAACTGGCCGGCGCGGGCCTTGTCGAAGTCCACGCGCTGCGGCAGGTACGCATCGCCCAGGCCGTGCGTGCCCGAGATGCCCGAGCCGTGCTCGAAGCGGTGGATGACGGCGCCCTTGCCGCCGTTGCGCGCCCACTCGTCCACGCCCGAGCCGTTGCCCTGGCCGAACCACGTGGGGACGATGTCCTTGTTGTTGACGTAGTGCACGTACTGGGGGCCGTCCGGGAAGTTCGCCGCGGCGCCACCGAAGGTCTCCACCTGCACCTTGCTCAGCAGCTTCTCCACGTCCGCCTTGGACATCCCATCTTCGATGCGCAGCCGGTTGGCCACGTCATTGAGGGCGCGGCTCGTCACCAGGGCGCCCTGGCTGTGGGCGAACAGGTGCACCCCGCGCCCGGCCTTCAGCTCCGAGTAGACGGTGTCCGCCATGGAGTCCACGGCCGGGTTGGTGCCCTTGTCCAGCTTGTCCTTCACGCACTGGGCGAGGTCCGCCACCATGCCCTCGGTGGCGTTGTGGATGCCGACGACCTTGGCCCCGGTCTTGTCGGCGATCGCCTGCATGCTGTTGAACTGCTGGTCCTTCGTGTTGGAGATGCCGTTGACGTAGATGAACGTCTCGGTGGGGTTGGGGTTGTTGCGCGGGGTGACGCCGGGGATGTCCTTCAGCGGCGTGCCCGGGGGGAACGTCTGGCCGCCCGCGCCCACCAGGTGCCCGTCGTACACGCGGTCCGGCTTCGAGCCGCCCAGCAGCTGGTTGTTCAGCGACCGGAGCTTGTTGGAGGCCTTGTCCTCGAAGCCGTCCACGAACTGGCCCACGCGCTGGGTGGTGTCGGCCACCTTGTCGGTGACCGTGTTGGCCACCTGCTGCGTCTTCTCGACGGCGTTCTGCGCGCCAGTGCGCACGGTGTTGAAGAGGTTACGGCCGCGCTCGATGATGCTCATGGGGGCTCCGGCGGAAGGGCTCGGGAAAATCCGTTGAGGGATTATCGCGATCAGGAGGGCGGGAGTTGCGTTCCGGGCCCCTGACGCCTCGCGTCACACGGCCGCGTCGATGGCGCGGCGGACGCGGGCCCAGTCGAAGTTGTCGGCCGGGTCCGTCTTGCGGCCCGGGGCCACGTCCCGGTGCCCGAGGATGTTCTCCCGGGGCACCATGTAGCGCCGGGCCAGGTACGGCACCAGTTGCTCCAGCGCCTGGTACTGCGCCTCGGTGAAGGGCGTCTGGCCGGTGCCGTCGTTGGTGATTTCGATGCCGATGGAGCGCGCGTTGACGCTGGGCTCCGTCTGGCCATGCAGCGACGAGCGGCCCGCGTGCCACGCCACCATGCTGTCCGGCACGAGCTGGTAGACGGTGCCATCGGGGCCCACGAGGTAGTGCGCGCTCACCCGGTTGGAGCCGCGCACCCAGCGCAGTGTGGCGAGGTCCACCCGGGCGCTGTTGGTGGAGGTGTGGTGCAGGACGATGGCGTCGATGGGCACGCCCCGGCGGGACTCCTGGTTCCGCGAGGGCTTGGACACCACGGGGGGCTTCTTCACGGGCACCAGCGCCTTGAGGAGCGCGGCGCGCGTCCGGGGCCCGTACTCGCCGTCCTGGGTGAGCCGCCAGTCCTTCTGGAAGCGTGTGAGGGCCAGCTTCGTCTTCGGCCCGAAGTCCCCGTCCGCCTTGCCGCTCAGGTACCCGAGCTGGAGCAGCACGGACTGGAGCCGCGACACGTCCGGGCCCCGGGCGCCCTCGGACAGCGGGCCCTCGGGGAGCGGCGGGGTTCCAGAGGAGGAGGCGGCGCTGCCCGAGGCGCCCAGAGCGGAGGCATTCGACGTGGCCATACCGGGGATTATCGCCCCCGGCCCGACCCCGCCGCCCTCCGGGCCCGGCCGGACCTCCAGTAGCCAACACCTCCTCGCGACAGAGGGACGCTCTGTCGTCTCCCGGACGTCCGGCGGGGCCCCTGACCGCCCTTCCGCCTGGTCCCGTTGGACGGTCCTTTCCGGATTTCGTATGTTGGTTCAACTTCATGAACGCGCGCTCAACCAGCCCCCGGAGCAAGCCCCAGTCCATGCGGATGCGGATGAAGGAGGAGGCGCGGGCCGCCATCCTCGACGCCGCCGAGCAGGTGCTGGCCGAGCAGGGACAGGCCGCGCGCATGGACGACATCGCCGCGCGCGTGGGCGTCTCCGTGGGGACGCTCTACAACTACTTCGAGGACCGGCAGCAGCTCCTCACGGCCCTGCGGGAGCAGCGCGGGCGCGAGCTGCTGGCCCTGCTCGACGCGGAGCTGGAGCGCACCCTCCCGCTGCCCTACCGCGCGCGGCTGCACGGCTTCCTGCGCTGCATCCTCGAGTACTCCCAGACGCACTTCCGGCTGTTCTCCCTGCTGCTGGAGGACTCGGTGCGGCGCGATGCCTCCCGGGAGGAGGAGCTGGAGCGCCACCTGGCCATGTGGCGCGAAGCCGCCCTGCGCCTCGAGCACCTCGGCCAACAAGGCATCCGGGAAGGCGCCCTCCGGCCCGAGGATGCCCCCCACTACCCCGCGCTGTTGCTGGACATGATGCACGGCCTCGTCGTGCGCCAGCTCCTCGCGAAGCAGCCCGCGCCCTCAGACGAGCTGCTCGCGCCCCTGCTGCGGTGCTTCCTGGAAGGCGCCGCCCCGCGCTGAGCCGCCCCCCCTTCTTCGCCTCTGCCGTTCCCCCCAAAGGAGCAGTCCATGAGCCTGCTGGAGAAGTTCGACGTCCTCAACCCCGAGGTCATCAACAACCCCTACCCGTACTTCACCGAGCTGCGCGAGAAGGCGCCCCTCTTCTGGCTCGAGAGCCTCCAGGCCCACGCCGTCAGCCGCTACGAGGACGTGGCGTACATCCTGAAGAACCCCGCCCTGTTCTCCTCCGTGGACATCCGCGTCAACGGCCGGCTGGCCTCGGAGCGCTCCCCCCTGGATGGCTCGGTGTCCAACCTGGTCAACTCGGATCCGCCCATCCACACGCGGCTGCGCGGCCTGGTCAGCCGGGCCTTCCTGCCCAAGCGCATCTCCGAGATGGAGCCCCGCGTGCTCGAGCTGTCCCGGAGCTTCGTCGCGGAGATGACCGCCCGTGACGAGTTCGACTTCATGGACGGGCTGGCCTCGCCCCTGCCCGTCACCGTCATCTCGGAGATGCTCGGCATCGAGGTGTCCCGGCGCCGTGACTTCAAGCGCTGGAGCGACTCGCTCATCCACTCGGGCGCCCAGACGCTGCGCGACGGCAAGCCCCCGGAGGAGGCCGTCCGCAACGCCAGGGAGATGAGCGACTACATGGCGGAGATCGCCGAGAAGCGCCGCCTCGAGCCCAGGGGAGACCTCATCTCCCTGCTCGTGCAGAGCAGTGACGGCGTGGAGGCCCTGAGCCCCCAGGAGGTGAACTCCTTCGCCATCATCCTGCTCATCGCCGGCAACGAGACGACCACGAACCTGCTGGGCAACTCGCTCCTCTCGCTCATCCGCAACCCGGAGCAGTACGAGTGGCTGCGGCGCAACCCCACGCGCGAGGCCTGCGCCCGGGTGGCCGAGGAGACGCTGCGCTACGACTCGCCCGTGCTGGGGCTGATGCGCCGCACCACGCAGGAGGTGGAGCTGAGCGGCGGAAAGCTGCCCGCGGAGTCCACGGTGGTGGTGCTGGTGGGGTCCGCCAACCATGACCCGCGCAAGTTCGCCAACCCCGAGCGTTTCGACCCCCAGCGCGACACCCACGGCCTGATGTCGTTCGGCCACGGCATCCACTTCTGCCTGGGCGCCCCGCTCACGCGCCTGGAGGCCCCCGTGGCGCTCGAGGAGCTGATGGAGCGCGCCCCGCGGCTGGGCTTCGCCTCCCGCCAGCCCGAGCGCATCGACTACGGCCAGTCGTTCTTCCTGCGCGGGCCCCGCTCGCTCTGGCTGAGCAAGAACTGAAGCGTCCACACCCCGGAGAACACACCGATGACTCCTGAAATCAACCTCGAGACCCGGGAGATCCGGGCCAACCCGTACCCCACCTACGCCCGCTTGCGGAAGGAGTCACCGGTCGTTCTCTACAAGCACCCCATCTTCGGGAAGACCTACTACCTCACGCGCTACAACGACATCGTGAGCTCCTTCACGGACCCCCGGCTCGCCAACGACCGCCGCAACGTCCTGGAGGGCAAGAAGGATCCCATGGACCGCTGGTGGGTGCCCAAGCTGTTCCGGATCCTCCAGAACAACATGCTCTCCAAAGACGCGCCGGATCACCGCCGCCTGCGGGACCTGGTGCACAAGGGCTTCACCCCCCGGCGGGTCGAGGAGATGAAGCAGACGGTGGAGAAGATCGTGGGCGAGCTGCTCGACACGGCCCAGAAGAAGCCGGCCGTGGACCTGCTCGCCGACTTCGCGCTCCCCCTGCCCCTGACGGTCATCTCGGAGATGATGGGCGTGCCCGACGAGGACCGGCTGACGTTCCACCGGCAGATGGGCGGCCTGCTGGACAACCTCACCACCCCCGCGGGGTTCCTGCTCCAGACGCCCAACGCCTTCAACATGATGCGCTTCTTCCGCAAGCTCATCCGCCTGCGCCAGACGGAGCCCCGGGATGACCTGCTCACGGCGCTCGTGCAGGCGGAGGAGCAGGGAGAGCGTCTCAGCGAGGACGAGCTCATCTCCATGATCTTCCTGCTGCTGCTGGCGGGGCACGAGACCACGGTCAACCTGATTGGCAATGGGACGCTGGCGCTGCTGCAGCACCCGGAGCAGCTCCAGAAGCTGCGCGACAATCCCGAGCTGATCGGCTCCGCGGTCGAGGAGCTGCTGCGCTACGGCAACCCCGTGGACCAGCCCTCGCCCCGCTACGCCCGGGAGGACATCCAGCTGGAGGGGCACGTGATTCCGAAGGGCGCCACGGTGATGTGCCTGCTGGCCTCGGCGAACCGAGATGAGTCGGTGTTCGAGAACGCGGACACGCTCGACATCACCCGCAAGCCCAACCGCCACGTGGCCTTTGGCATGGGCGTGCACTACTGCCTGGGGGCGCCCCTGGCGCGGCTGGAGGGAACCATTGCCCTCCAGCACCTGGTGCGGCGCTTCCCGGACATGAAGCTCGCCGTGCCCGCGGAGCAGCTGCGCTGGCGCGGCTCCATCGGGCTGCGGGGACTCAAGGCCCTGCCGCTGCTCCTGTCACCGTTCGGAGCCCCGGCCGCCGTGCGCGAGGCCGCCTAGCCGCGTTCCCCCCTGGATGGCGGAGCGGCGGGTTGGGTTCCCGCCGCTTCCAGTAGAGGTTGCCCGCCGCCTCCCAGGGGGGCGGTCCAACCACTGGGAGCGTCGGTACGCGAAGGCGGCGAGAAGCTCGCCAGGCGATGCATCATGCCAAGCCTGCGGGTCACCGCCGCGATGAGCGGCGCCGTGACGGGTCTTACGACTTTGTCGAGCGCCGCCGCTGCCGCCTGCTCTTCGCGAGCGCGGCACGGAGCATCTCTCGCCGCTGCATCCCTGCATCGTCGGGCGGCGGTGGCTCTTCGAGGCGGGGAAACGACAACGCGACCTTTCCGCCGAACGGCGCGAAGACCTTGTTGAGCGTTTCGAGCGTCGGGTTCGCGTTCGGATCGTCCTCGAGCGTCGCGACGACGCTGGTGGCGAGCCTCACGGCTTGTGCGAAGGTCTTCCGGTCCATCCCCAGCATCGTGCCGCGGAGGATGCGCGAGGCGTCTCCGAGGCTGAACTCTCCGGTGGCGACCATGGCGGCGAGCTCTTCCAGCAGCGCCTTGCGTTCGAGCGCAGTCAACCGGGCGACATCGGCGCGCTTCATAGGAGACCCCACGTGCGCAGGCGCTTCTCGGTGCCGCGGAAGTCGAGCCCCGCGAAATTCAGCGTTTCCTCCGGCAGCCCGAGGTCCGCGAGGAGCTCGCGGAGATTGCGAAGACGCGAAGCAAGGTCGTGGAGTCCCTCGCGCAACGACGTCTCCTCCGGGCCGAAGCTTCGAAGGAGCCCACCCCAGTCCACATCTCCTCCGGCTTCGTACCCCTCCCACGTCGTGGTGCGGGTGATTCCTTCGAGGTCCATCCTCATCGGCGCGAAGTCGAAGATGGGCGCGAGGCGGACGGCACTGTCCGTCTTGAGCACGGCGATGTTCCTGCAGTGGTTGTCCGAGTTGCCGAACACCAGATTCAGCAGGTCGCGCTTCAGGTACTCGAGGCGCACCGCCGGCCAGACCGTCGCGGGAACGACGTCTTTCAGTGCACTCAATGCCGCTTGGTGCTTCTGGAAAGAGCCTGGCTCCGCCTTGAGCAGCGAGTAGAGGGACTCGAGTCCGTACCGGATTTCGCGGCCGTCCCGGCGCGCGACGTCAAAGCGGGGAAGCCAGAGGCTCGGGCCCGAGGGACCTTCGTGAAGCGCGAGCCCGTCTTGCGCAATGGTTTCGATTCCGAGCGCTGCGAGCGCTTTGTAATACACGAATTCCGACCGAAGGATGTTCCGGTCGCGTTCGCCACGGCTGCGCGCGAACTTGACGAGGTAATGCCGATCTGGACAGGCGGGCTCATCCTGCCAGACGTCGATCCACACCTGCTCCGCGGCGTCGCAGCGGAGCAGGAGCTTCGGCGAATCGCCGCCGGCACCTGTCGCGCCTCCTACCTGCGCGCCGGCATGGGCGGCGTACTCGATGAAGGCGTACTCGCGGTCGATGACGGCCTGGCGAGGGAAACGCTTGGGAGGTTCCTTCTTCGCGGGAACCGACTCCTCGATTCGAAGATTGCC
Source organism: Archangium sp. (assembly GCF_057119385.1). Taxonomy (NCBI): domain Bacteria; kingdom Pseudomonadati; phylum Myxococcota; class Myxococcia; order Myxococcales; family Archangiaceae; genus Archangium; species Archangium sp. The sequence continues at coordinate 105,287 of NZ_DBNGVP010000060.1, forward strand.
GACCGGCGCAATCGTGCCACTCCGCAGGATTTCGAAGTCACTCGCCGCCTCATCCGCGAGGCCCAGCCGCCGCAGCCACCAGCGACGGGCACTCCCCATCGGTTGCAGGTCATCGAGAAACGCCGGCCAACGGCGCCAGACCCTGGGGCTGAACTCGACCGGGAGATTGAGACTTATTGCCGCAAGCGGCGGCGGGTCGGCGATCCACCGGATCAGGTACTCGTGCTCGTACTCGAAGATGCATCCTCCGCGTCGACCCTCCCGGACCGTAGGGAACTCGAGCAGCGCTGCCCGCTGCCACGACCCGTCGATCAACGCTTGGAGATGGAGCTTCACATCATCCTTTATAACGGATTCAAATCGCGCCAGCAGGGCTTTTAATCCGGTATACCGGTTTATCTAGCCCAGGGGCGGTGGTTTCTCCGGGTCGGAACGAGTCCTTTGACACCGTTCCGGAGCTGGCGGAGACGACTCGCGTCCTCACGCCTCCGGTCAGTCGTCGTCGACGCTTCCAACGGGGGCGCCAGAGGAAGGGCCCGCGCCGGGCCGCGCGGAGACATAGGCCGAGGCGGCACCGTGCCTGTACACCAGCTCCCCCCCCGCCTCGCCGGTCAGCACCGCCAGCACCCCCATGGCCAGCGAGCCGGCCGTCACGCCCACGGCGAGCCCCCGGCGAAGGCCCTCCTTCTTCAAGACGAGCGCCCCGAGCGCGAGCGCCAGCACGGCTCCCGAGGTCCAGACGAAGGCCTCCGCGAGCTCCTCGTGCCGCTCGATGGCGGACTCGGGGACGAGGCGCTCCACGCGCTCCTCCTCCCGCTCACCCGTCTGGAGGGAGGCCAGCCCGCCGCCCACGACCGCGAGCAACAAGGCCACCACCACGGCCCAGCCACCGGGGGACCACTTGCCGCGCAGCGCGGCGAGGGTGAGCCCCAACGCCAGCAGGGGGAGGATGAAAGCCAGCCCCAGCGGCAGATGGACCAGGGCGGGATGGAGGGGTAGGTTCGACATGGCGGATCTCCTTTTTTCTTCTTCGCTTCGCCGCCTGGAATAGCCGCGGGCGCCATGTCCCTCCATCCAGCAAAAGACGCAGCACCGGGAAACCCCAGGGATTCCAAAGCCTTGGAGCCATCCTTTGCGTCGGATGACGCAGAGGTTCCCTCCCGGTGGGAACGCGTGGTCCCCGGGGTGCTCTTCGCCGCCATCGCGGTGCTCATCGGGGTGGATGTGGTAGGCGACCAGCTTTCCGGTGCGAGTGGCCTGCACCTGGGCGCCGAAACCGGGGTGTTTCTGCTCGCCTTGTCGGGGCTCGCCTGGCTGTGGAGGCAGGTGCTCCTGTCCCGGAGACGGACGAGGCAACTCCAGCGGCGGCTCCTCGACGCACGCGCGGATGTGGGACGCCTGCGGGCGGATGCGGCCCATTGGCGGAGCGAGGCCCAATCGCTCCTCCAGGGGTTGGGCGTGGCGATCGATCGTCAGTTCGCCCAGTGGGGGCTCTCGGCGGCCGAGCGGGAGGTGGGACTGCTCTTGCTCAAGGGGCTGGCGCTGAAGGACATCGCCGAAACCCGGGGCACCAGCGAGCGCACCGTGCGCCAGCAAGCGCTGACGGTGTACCGCAAGGCCGGAGTCGCCGGGCGGGCGGAGCTCTCCGCCTTCTTCCTGGAGGATCTGCTCCTGCCTCAAGCCGCCCAGCAGGGGAGCTGAGTCGCGCCCCCAGGACGGGCTCCACCCCCTCCACCCGGCCCTGATTCACCCCGGAGAGGGTGTCAAAGAACTCTCCCTCGTTTCGAGTCCTTTGACACCGTCTCTGCCCAGCGCCTCGCTCTCCAAGAGCTATCGCAGTGACTCCAGCGCCAGGCTCGCGTTCGTATAGAGCATCGAGAAGTGCGCGTGCTCGCGACCCAGACGATGGGAAGGAGTGGCCTCGGCCTGGCTCCGCAGGTTCACGACCTGCTCCATCGCATGATTCCGTAAATGGCGCAGCGCGGCCTCACGGGTCTTGTCGGTCACACGGGACACCAGCGATTTCGGGATCTCCACGGCCAGCAGCCGCCCCTCCCGCTTCTGCAGGACCTTGACGCCCTTTGGATCGTCGAAGAGCAACCCGAGACAAAACTCGTCCAGCAGCAGGTATCCTCTCTTGTTGGGCAGTTCCCCCACGGGCGGAAGGAGGTCCTCCATGATGATGAGGGCACCGTCCTGTGCCAGCACCGCATCCATGTCGCGGAAAACCGTCAGCCAACTCTCCGGCTCGATCTCATGGAGGACGTTGCAAAGGATGACCAGGTTGATGCCCTGCCTGTACCTGGCGCTCAATTGCGCCATGCTCTCCCAGTAGTACTCCCCAGCAGCCCCTGGCTGTGTGAGCGCCACGATTCTCGCCTTGCAGGCCTCCCTCACCTCGGGCTCGGTGAATCGGGGGTGGTTATACGCGAAGTACTCGAGCCGCTGCTGGAGCGCGCTCCCGTCCTCTGCGGCGAGGCGCTCCCGGAGCGCGCTTCCGAAGCGGCCCTTGCCCGCCGAGTAATCCAGGATCCGGATCGACTGGTGGGTGGCGAGCCGCTGGTTGAGCATCTCGATGAATTGCGCTTGCTGCTTGTCGCCCGTCTTCGGGTCCGCGATACCGGCGGGCAACACGCATTGCGCGGCGAACTCCATGAAAGCGATCTCGTCCGCGTCGGACAGGAAGGTCGCGAGGCGCTCACGGCCCTCCTTCCCGCCCAGCAACGATTCGACGACCGAGGTGACCTTGTTTCCCGCGAACTCAATGGCACCGTCTTTGACGAAGTGCACCGAGTCCATTCCACCCCAGGCCAGCAGCGGAACGGAGTGGGTCGCCAACCAGATCTGCCCCTCGGGACCCAACACCTCGTCCCGTAGTTTCGTGAGTGCCCGGATGCACGCATCGTGGTGGAGATGGCTCTCCGGCTCGTCGATCAGGACGATCGCGTTGGAGAGGTCTTTTCGTTGCCGGTGAAGGCTGATCGCCCACGTGAGCAGGATCCTCTCCCCCGTCGAAAGCTCATCCGTCACGAACTGCCGACTCCGGAAGGTAGGGAGGACCTCCGTGTCTTCCAGGGTGAAGCCAATCTCTCCATCCAGGAGCGCACGCAGGATATCGTTGAAAACCCTGGCATCCTGCAACTGCCTGGCGAAGCCCTCATGGTTCACCATCCGAGGATGCTCGGAGTGGTACAGCGCTTGTGCGATCTGCGTGCAGTAGGCGTCCATCCCGCTGAAGGCGGAATCGAAGCCCACAAGGCTCGTGGCTTGTGCGGAGGTCTTGAGGTTCGCAGGGCTCATGTCTCGCGCACTGCGGATCCCTCTACCCTCCTTTGGATACAAGAGTGGAACCAGGGTGGCCTTGCTCTTGCCATTCACCGAGGAGAACCGAGTGTGGCGGAGCGCTTCGCTCTTGCCCTCGGCTTCCGAGCACTGTCTCTCATAGTGGGCAATCCGCTCGGAGTGGTCCTCCGGGTTCGCCGAGACTTGAAGCTTGGTCAGCTCATGTTGGGTCGCGTGAAAGATCGCCTCGTACTCACCGATGGTCCGGTCTCTGAGCAAGAAGATCTCCTGAACGAACCGAAGGTATCTGGATTTACCCGAGCCGTTGGGGCCGGCCAGGATGACAACCCTACCGAGCCGCTCGAGCTTTCCTCCGCGAAGACCTAGGTTCTTCGCGAGATGGGAGGGAAAGAGAATCTGGGTGATCATGGAGTGTGGCCTCGAGAATTAACGCCACCGTCCTACACCATCCCAGGCGACCGGGCGACCCGATGCGAAACCGGAGGCCGGGGATTCGCCCCAGCCCTGTCAGGGTGTCAGAGGATTCGAGTGAAGCGACCCGGCACGACACGCGGCGGAAATGAGAAGCGCGGAAAGCCGGCCGAGAAATGCAAACTGCTTCAAGGCCCGGCGCGCCGAGGCATGCCCCAACGGCCGCGGGCTGCGCTCGAGGTGCTCGGGCCGGATATGCGGGTGCTGTGCCCGCACGACCCAGGCCCCCAACACAGGCGTGTTCCGTGCACGAGCCTCGACTTCCACCCCCTCCACCAGTTCCCGCACCGCGCTCTGCCTCTCCTCACCCAGTCCTTCCCAGCACGGCAGGGGCGCCACCTCCAACTCCACCGGCTCGGCGATTTCCTCTGGAGCCGAGGGGCAGAGGAAGGCCGCTGACTCCTCGAGTGGAGAGAGTCCATCATCAAGGCGAGTAACGGCTGAAGACATAGTCGCGACTCTTGACCGCCTCGTGGCAGGGAAAGCAGGTCTTGAGCATCGCATCGTCGGCGGGTTTGCCGTCGTCGAACTGAGCGTATCCCCAGCCGCCAGTCGCGGCGTATTTCTTCGAGTCCTTCACCATGAACTGAACCCCGTTCTTCGGGGGCCCGGCCACGAAAGATTGGGGACGGCCGAAGACCTTGTTGTTCTCCTCCGACGGGACGTAGTCGTAAGCAAGCCGCGCGATGATGGTGCCATCGGGGAACGGGATCGTCCCTTCCCGGTAGGCCTTGATTGCTTTATCGTTGCCCAGAACCGCGCGGATGTCGTTGAGCTCGCCTCTCTCCTGGGCCACGGTGATGAGCCTCCAGTCGCGGTATCCAGGGGGGAGCTTCTTGACGAAGACCGGGGTGGCCTCTTCAGTGGCCTCTCCGGCTGCGATGGCCGCGGGGACGACGACACCGACCACCGTTGCAAGGACAGCCAGCAAGAGTCCGATCCGCTTCACGAGACCTCCTCTTTTCTATTTCGGATGTCGGTGGCGCTCACCTACGGCCTGAACGCCGCTCGGCGGGACGCACTTTCATCGAGTCCTGATGGCCACACCATGGAACGGCGGGGTGAGGAGGATGTTCGCTGACGGCCGACGTGCCGGCGAAGCTCGCGCTTGCTGCGCTGGTGGGCAGCAATGACTCTGGCCAGGTGGGAAGGCCGTGCCGCGCACCTCCCTGCAAGCGGCGAGGCCGAGCGGCGTCCGGCTCGCGCGGCAGCCAGTCGGCGAGCCGACCCATCCCGCGCTCGCCACCGGCGCCGCAAGCGCCAACTCACGGAGTGCCCACCGGAGTGCGAACGACGTGCACCGCGCATGACTTCGAGCGTTGCGCACTAGCCGTTTCCTCGCGCAGGTCTCACGTTTGACCTGGGTGTGCCCCCCCCCGCATCGAGCGGCGGCGCATCCCAGGAGGAGCGCTCTCATGGACTCTGAATCCATGCGAGGGGCCGAGCCCTTCTCGGCAGAGAGGACCCGCCTCCCCGGTGGGCCCACGCGAGGAGAGAGGCAGAGGCGTTCGCTTCGCTCGTTCCTCCGGACGTCGTCCCTGCCGGGGTCCAGGTGGAGGGCGTGCGCCTCCATCACCCCTTCCCCCCGCAGTCCCCCCAGGAGGCAGTCATGAGTGTCACCACCGTCATGAGTCACACCGAGACCCACGCCCCGAGCGCCGGGAGGGTCAACCTGAAGCTCGAGGCGGTCGTCCTTCCGGTCTCGGACCTCGACCGCGCGAAGAAGTTCTATCTGGGGCTCGGGTGGCGGCTCGACGCGGACTTCAGCAAGGGCAATGCCCGCGTGCTCCAGTTCACCCCTCCGGGCTCCCCGTGCTCGTTCCAGTTCGGCACCAACCTCACGTCGGCCGCGCCCGGCTCGGCCCAGAACCTGCTCCTGGTCGTGTCCGACATCGAGGCCGCGCGCAGGGAACTGGTGGGGAGCGGCGTCCAGGTGAGCGAGGTGTTCCACTTCTCCCAAGGACCGGCCCCCTTCGGCGACAAGGTCCGTGGGCCCGCGCCCAACCACCAGAGCTACGGCTCGTACGCGTCGTTCAACGACCCGGACGGCAACACCTGGCTCTTGCAGGAGGTCACGACCCGGTTCCCCGGGCGGGTGGACCGCTCCCAGATGTCGTTCAGCTCCGCGAAGGACCTGGCGAGCGCGCTCCGGCGCGCGGCGGCTGCCCACGGCGAGCACGAGAAGCGCAGCGGCAAGGCCGACGAGGACTGGCCCGACTGGTACGCGCGGTACATGACGGCGGAGGAGTCCGGAGAGCCATTGCCGTCGTGAGGGAATCCCATGACCCCTGTCCTCGACCCCCAGACCCGAACCGGAGCGATTCACCCCGCTCCAGCGCTCCCGCTCCGAGCTCGTTCGCAGCGCTCCCGCCGAGCGCTCTCCACCGCCGTGGTGGGTTTCGCCGGAGCCCTCTGCCTCGTCGGCGCTCCCCCCACGGCGCGAGCCGAGGTGCTCACCCTGCTCCCGCAGAACGCGGACGGGCTCGAGCAGACCTACTCACCGGCCTACGACTACGACAAGGACGGCTGCTACGCCACGGCCGCCATCGGTTCGGACGGCCGGCTGAACAGCGGGCTCGGCCTCGGAGGTGCGGTCAACGGTCACTGCCGGGACGCCCCGCAGCTCCAGAACGCGAATACCTACTCCCGCGCGAAGTGCAACAACGGCTGGTGCGCCATCATGTACGCGAGCTACTTCGAGAAGGACCAATCCTCGAACGGCGTCGGCGAGATCGCCGGCGGCTCGAACGGTCACCGTCACGACTGGGAGCACGTGGTCGTCTGGGTGCAGAACAACCAGGTGCAGTACGTCTCCCGTTCGGTCCACGGCCACTGGCAGGTGGACGACCGGTCGCACGTGCGCTTCGACGGCACGCACCCGAAAGTCGTGTACCACAAGGAAGGTGGCTTCACCCATTACTTCCGCCTCGCGAACGCCGATGACGACGCGGTCGAGAACGTGACCGGCGGCTGGTTCTACCCGCGCCTCGTGGGCTGGAACGGCTACCCGAACGACTTCCGGGACCGCCTGATGAACACGGACTTCGGCTCCGCGACGATCAAGATCAACGACCAGAACTTCAACAAGGCACTCAGCGACGCGAAGCCCGCGGGAATCTCCTTCGACCCCAACGCCTAGCGAGAACCCGCCGGAGAGGGTGTCCCGGAGAGGGGGAGAGGGTGTCAAAGAACCCGGAGAGGGTGTCAAAGAACTCGAGCAACACCACGTGGCACGACACGTGGTGGAAAGGAGAAGAGCGGAAAGCTGGCCGACAAATCTCCTCGCATCCACCGAGCCGCCGCCTCTCGGAACGCCGCGACGAAGGCCCGGTACTGCTCACGCAACTCCTTCAAAGCCTGACGCGTCGAGGCATGCCCCAACGGCCGCGGGCTCCGCTTGAGGCGCTCGGGCCGGGTATGCGGGTGCTGTGCCTGCACAGCTGGCGCCCCCAAGACGGGCGTATCCTGTGCGCGAGCCTCGGCTTCCACCTCCTCCACCAGTCCCCGCACCGCTCTCTGCCTCTCCTCCTCCCCCAACCCTTCCCAGCACGGCAGCGGCGCCACCTCCAACTCCACCGGCTCGGCGATTTCCTCGGCGAATCGCCCCTCCCCCGCTGCCCCCTCCTCGCCCCCCCTCTTGCTCCAGCGCTTCGTCCAGTTGAACCACTGGAACACTCGCCTCGCCGGCCCCAGCAACTGCGCCAGACACGTGAGTCCCGGCCACTCGGCACTCCTCTCCACCAGGCCCTCCTTCACTCCATGGGCCAGCACGTAGCGCAACCTCCCCACCAGCGCCGTGTCGTCCAACACCGGCTCCGCTGAGTAGCGTCGCTCCCAGAAGCCTCCACTCCAGTCCACCAACCGTCCCACCTTCTTGGAGAGGTTGGCTCGCAGGTATTGCATGAAGGCGGCGAGCGCCGCGCCTCGGGCCCACACCAGCAGGTGGAAATGGTTGGAAGCGAAGGTGAAGGCATGCAGCCGGACGTTGCCGGCGCTGTGCTGGACGGCTTTTGCCAGCACTCCTCCCACCACCTCGTTCACCTCCGCGCTGGGACGCAGCAGCAGCCGTCCCTGGAAGCACCTGGACGTCACGAAGTAGTAGCCCTCCTCTTGGAACATCCTCAGCGGCCAGCCCATCCCCTTCCCCTCCGTACAGTCCGCGCGCTCGATGCACCCCTCGGGCC